>NZ_MBPN01000009.1 GCF_001695625.1 Pseudomonas defluvii | reverse complement strand
AACCCGGCACGAGACAGCCGTGTGCTCGCCCTGCCCGGCCCAGTGACACTCGCCGTGATGCCCGACACGCCACATGCCAGCGAGCTTGCTCGCCAGGCTCACCTGGCGGGCAAAACGGTCATTCTGCACATGCCCATGGACCCGGCAACAGGGCCCTATGCCTGGCATCCAGGCATGCCACAGGCTGAACTGATGCGCCGCCTGGACGCCGCCCTGGTCAAGGTGCCCTTCGCGGCGGGCCTGAACAACCACATGGGCAGCCGGATGACCGCAGAGCCCGAGGCCATGGGTTGGCTGATGGATGAACTGCACCAACGCGATCTGTTCTTTGTCGACAGCCGCACCAGCGCCAGGACGGTGGCCGCAGCCAAGGCCCAGGAAAAGGGCCTGGCCAGCGTCTCACGTGATGTGTTTCTGGACGATGTCCGCACCACTGCCGCCATCGCCGCGCAGTTGCAACAGGGCATCGACCTGGCGCACAAACAGGGCTCGGCGGTACTGATTGGCCACCCTTACCCGCAAACACTTGACGTGCTGGAGCGCGAGCTGCCGAAACTGAAAGCCCAGGGCATCACCTGGATTGAAATACACCAGATGATTGCCGAACGCAGCAACCAGGCCATGCCCGGCCATGGCAAACATGGCCGGTACCTGCCCGCCCGCTGAACGCTCCCGCTCGTGCTCCAGGCGACGATCAGTCGAGCTGCAGTATCTTGTCCACGTCAGCCAACGTCACATCGCCCCGGTGGATATTGATAAGGCTTCCGTCATCCCGCGCATTGGCCAACTGATAGCGGCGCCCAAGGTTTCGGTCCTTCCAGGCCTTCAGGTGGCCTTTGACGAACTGCCGACGTGGCGTGGCATTGTCCGGGTAGTGGAGGTGTATTTCCCACAGCGGCTCCAGCTTTTGCGTTCTGATTTCATATTTTTCAATGAAGTCATTGGCATGCCCTTCGACCGGCGTTCGACTCCCTACCCGCGCGATCTGCAGCTTTGCATACTTGTACAGGTACTTCAGGCTCTCGGCCTGTGGCGGGCTCTCCATGTAGAAGGTAATCAAATCCTCGCGGAGGGTATCGGCCGCCTCACGAAGCGCGACGATTTTGCCCAGGTCGCCCTCAGTCAACTGCTCCCCTAGTGCCTCAAGCTGCTGAGCCGCCTCACGGAAATTACGCTCTTCATGCTCAAAAATGTGCTCAAGGCTCTTCAGCGAATCGGTTTTTTTCAGGTAACCACGCAGTTTGCGCAACGCACCTTCACGCCTTTTCAACATGCGATTGGCTTTTTCCCTGGCCAGGCGCAATGCATCAGCAGAGGGCGCACCTTCCTGAGGAGCGGGCAACTCATTGCTGCCTTGCGCCTGCTCAACCACTTCGACCCACTGATCACCATGCTGGTGAAAGCGGCTCAGGCGCTCCCCCGTCACCTTATTACGCTGCTCAACATAGACCTGATCACCCTCGGTCACTTCCTTCCCTACCAGTACGCGCTGGTCATGCGTGGTGATGGTGCGCGATTTGGCGGAAAACTTCGGCGTCGGACGCGGCCTGGCAGGGGTACGGGGTTGATCCAGCTCCTGGGCCCTGATCGCGAGCGCCAAGTCTGTCTCGGCGCTGTGTTTCAAATCCTTCAGCTCCGCCCTGTAGCGCTCCAGCGCGTCGGCACGCACGTTGTCGTACGGGTTTTCCTGAAGAAACTCACAGATCTGTAACGTTGTGTCATAGACTTCAAGGCTACTGTTCAAAATGCTGATTCGATCAGACAGCGAAACGTCCTCCTGCTCCAGGGAGGCATGGGAATACCCTGCACGCTTTAAATCCGAACCGATCAGCAGATGTTCCAGCCACAGGAAGTCATCCGGGTCGGACATCGCAGCCCTGTTCATGACCAACTCGCCAAGGTCGGTCAGGTAGGCAAAGCGAAGCTCTTTCGTGCTGAACAAACGCTCGGCACGCACCTTGGCAACGGCGTCGCTCAACCCCGCCTCAACCAGCAGGCCGTCCAGATGATCGAGTTGCGCCAGGAAGTCCAGGATTTCCTTCTGCTCCTGAATGTTGGTCGTCAAAGCATCGACAAACTGATTGTAATGATCGATTTCAAGCTCACTACGCGGCCATCTGACAACACGCTCACGACTCTCGGCAAGCGTGTCCCAATCGGTGCAAAGGTAAAGCCGTTGGTACAGGGTGGCAGAATCAATGGCCAACTGGGTCAACACCGCGTCAAGGTTCTTGGAGACCCCTGTGCGCGCATAGAACTTCGCGTATTGAGGCTTACCCAAGTCGATAACAATGTCCCTGACTTGCCATTGAATATCCACCATCCGCCGTAGATGCGTGATCTGGTTCTTGTACTGCGCCGCCAGCACATTTTCCCGCTCAAGCTGAAGCGCTTGTACTTTTGCGATGACCCCTTCAAGCACCGTCTTGGCCGGTCCATCAGCGACCTCATGCTTGGCCTTGAAGCCCGCCAGAGTCTTCGCTGCGTTGTCTTTTTCGGCCACCAAACTCCGCGAGGTCTCGATCAGTTTCTCGAAAGCGTCTTTCTCCGTCACGTAGTCTTGCATGGCCTTGCTCATCTGCTCGAGCGTCGCTTCATAATGCGCCTTGTTGGCCTCGGCCAATGCACTGATCTGACGCTTCGGGCCGCCGCCACGCAAGGCCAATCTCAAATCCAGCGCCCATTCATCAGCCGACAGGTGCCGCAACCGCGGGCCACGCTGAAGACGGTAAATGGGGTTGACCACCCAGACCTCCCCTGCCGCCCGGTCGACACGATAGACAGCCCCTGCAACCTTGGCATACAGGTTGTCATCGGTACCATACAGCCCCCGCGCCTCGTCATCCTCGCGATAGCCTCCCAGGTCTGTCATCGGATCCACCTGCCAGCGCCGAAGCTTTTCACGCTGCACTGCGCTCAGGTGGTTCGCGGGGTTGCTCCAGGAAAAATCCAGTGCGGTGCCATTGCCGCCAAGCGTGGCGGTAGTCGAGAACGACTGGTCTTTTTGCACTTTCACCAATGGCACCACATCGCCCTCAAGCCTGCGCGCAGGGCCGGCAATCTCTGGCAAGGCAACAGGCTTGGGCGGCGCGGCCTCACCGGGCGGCGATGAGCGGTGCAACAGGAGCAGGCCCAGATTGAACAGCAAATCAACAATCGCCGCGTCCCGCTGAAACTCATCCCCGCTGCGCAACGCCTTGAAATCCTCGTTCAGACTACTAACCAGTTGAACGACCCAGATAACCACAGCGACAGGACCACGCAGTAGTGGCACTACCGCGCCGAACACCAGCCACGCACCTTTCTTAATCAGTGCCCAACGGCTTTCGGCATTGGACACCGAGTCTCGGTTGGCCAGCTCGACCAACATCCGGGTATTGCCCTCAAAGAGCCGCTCACAGGCCGTTCCCACCACGTCCACCGCAACCAACTGAGCAGGTGCTGACCGTTCCAGCGGCAATAAAGTGTCAATGATCACCCTGGATATGTGCGGCTCGTCGAAACCACCGTTGGCGTAGACTTGACGGGTATCATCACTGAACCAACTGAGGACACTCTCCTGTAACGCTCCCTCTTCCTTGATGGCATCAAACAGCGCCTCAGTGCTGGGGAACTGTAGCAACGGTTGCTCGGTGTCAAGCGGCCGGTACAGCACGCACGGACCTGTTGTCATATCACGGGGAGCAATGACAAAGAAATTGACGACCTCATCCGCGACCTCGCTGTCAGGCTCGCGCTTGAAGGCAAGCGGCCTGATCAACACGGCGGCCTCATCGCCCGTTAAATCATCACTCAGCCCCAGCGTCGCACTCCGCACATAGTTGTAGCCCACTTCACTGAAACCGGCCTGCCCACGGATTTTGGCCTCCAGCGCCACAAGCGGTAAATGCACTTCAAGCTCACGGCAAAACAGCTGTTGTCGATGCTTGAGCTGGGCAGGGTCGCCCAGTAACGCCGCGACGTGCTTGGGGTACACCTCACCGATGTTCACCCGTTGCACCAGTTCATCTATGTACTCAGGCGTCATCCAGGCCATGATCGGCTTGTCGTTCCGATGGCTGATGACCACAGTGCCACTGGGCTTTGAGACCAGATTGCCGATGGCATAGTCGGTAAAGGTCATGGCCTCGTGCCTGATCATGCCAGCTGTACCCAGTTGCCCTTCGGCAATCGCGAACGTCAGTATCAGATCATCCGCAAAGTAGTCGCCGTCCGATGGGTGATCATTCAGTAGCTGATCGCGCAGTGACTGAGCGGTAAAAGCCTTCAAGCTCGGCACATCATAAAGAAATGATTGCCCGCGAGACGTTGCCTGCGCATTGGCCAGCCCCAGCAAAAGGCCCATATAGGCAAACTGATCGGATGCCGAGGCATCACTTAACCAGTCTGGCAGGCTGTCGCTGAGTACGGCCTGTGGCACCACCGTCAGCAGCGCGGTGGGCAGGAAGAACACCGAAGGATCCGTGAGCGCACTAAAGCCTTGCTCCAGCGCCTGCACATCGGCAAATCGACGCGACGCCAACGGCGTCAATGCCTCTAACTGACGATTCAACAGTACACTGGCCTGCACCTCGAACAGGTTTTCTTCAGGCTCATGACAGCTCCAGGTAACCTGAGACACCACGAAACGCTTGGCGACCCACGCATGCAAGGCCTCGGAAAACGCCTCTTCGCGGGTAAACGATTCCACCCGCCCCGAAGGCTGACACCAGAGGAACCTGTCGTGCCCGTCTACCCGAGACTTCAACAGCACGTCACCACTCAGCAAGGCATAGGGACCGGCAGCCCCATCCACATGGATATCAATCAGGTAGGCTTGCGTGCAGTCATTGCCATAGCGCCGCTGTCGACTCATTTTCATCGGTACTTCGACGACTTGGGACAGTGCAGCACGCTCCTCACGCCCTAACTCTGCAGTGGACTGGCTTGCAGTCAAAACGGTCTTGAGCACCTCGCTGAGCCACAGCGTCCGTGGCACCTGTGTGCTGCCCGTCTGCTGCCAGTAATCGACCAAGGCTTGTTGCAAATTGATATGAATCGTCGCCTGCAACTCATTCAGCGACTGAGCCACATCCTCCATGTCCAGACGATTCTTCAGGTCACCCGATTGCATGACTGCGGGGTAGTCATAGCTGAGCCGGTAGGCCTCCTGAGTCTCATTGGCAAATACCAGCGTTTTGCCCTGTGCGAAATGCAGCATGAAGACATCAAGCAGTGACTGGCGCGAATAGAACAGGCGATTCTCACGCCTTTCGGGCACCATCAGGCTGATTTGACTGGCCGAGACCAGGCCGGGGTAGTTCCTGGCGAGGGATGGGTAACGTGCGAAAAGCACCTCAAGCATCCGCCGCTCAAGCACGCTACGCAAGGTAGGGCGCGAGGCGAATTGCAAGGCAACCATCGCCTGAATGTTGATATCACTGGGGTGTAAAGAACCAGACATGCACAACTCCTGTCAGTGCGATAGAACACATACAGGAGCGTAACGTCAGCCTTGTACGGCCGATCAATAACTATCTACCACCAGGCAGAAGCGCCCTTCTCGCCTTACAGATAGCGGGCAAACGTCGCGTCAACAAACCCATCCTCGCGCATCTGCTCCAGTGCCTGCTGAAGCCGACTGACAACTGCGTCCGAAACGCTCGTGTTCAGTGCCAGGTACAACTCTGCACCATTAAAACGCAGCACCGTCTTGAGCTGGTTGATGCCGATCTGGCGGGCCAGGTAGCGACCCGCCGGGTCGCCCGTCGCCCACAGGTCGATCTCCCCCCGGAGCAGCTTCCCGGCATTGTCCTGATCCCGCAGCACGATGGAAGGTCGTAGCCCTTGCTTGCTCAGGTGTTCGGCAATGGCATCGCCCTTGTAGGCGCCTATCCGATAGCCACGAGCGTCTTCCAGGCGTTCCAGGGTGATCGGGCTGCCCTCACGCGCCAGCAGGATCCAGTCATCCGGCCCGATAGGGCCTACCCATTTGAACAGCGCCTCGCGCTCCGGCTGGCGGGCCGTGACAAACACACCGTAGCCTGGCGTATGCAGGGCCAGCTTATAGATACGCTCCCAAGGAAAGCGCAGAGTCATGCTATAGGAGACATCCGCACGCCTGAACATTTCCCGAACGATATCGGCCGCAATGCCTTCGATATTGGCATCCTGAGCGAAGCTCTTGCCGTTCGTGGCCATGTTGTAAGGCGGAAAGTTCTCGGTCAGCAGCACCAATGGCTCGTCTGCACGAGCAACACTGCTGAGCAGGAATACGCTGAAGATCAGAAAAGCAGGAAGCTTGAACATGGCAGGCACCGGGATCCTTGGCGCCTTCAAGAGTGCCGGGCACCTGAGCGGCTGTCCAGCACCGCAGCACACATGAAAAAGAAAGGGCCCTGTTCCTGCGAACAGAGCCCTTGGCTTTCAGCGGATAATGGTCAGCTGTACACCCGACCCAACACCTGGCGATGGCTCTCGAATTGATCGAGTACATCCCGGGTAATCTGCTCCGGCGTGAAGCCCATCAGGTCGTACTCCTGGCTACCGTTATGCAGGTAAACCTCGGCCCGATAGAAGCGTTGCCGTACATCGCTGGCACCGTCAGCCGGCGCTTCGTTTGGCGCGGCCAGGTAGCCATCCAGGCTGACTTCATAGACAAAGGGGTTGCCCTCCTCCATGTCGATCCGCAGGCCCATCGCCGCACGCGACTGGCCCAGGCGGGTCTGCACCTCATAGCCCAGGGTCTTCAGTTGCTCGGCCGCTTCCTTAAGCGCCGGGCTGACCTGCTTGTCCATGAAGCGCTGAACCATGGCCTGGGTCGGCTGAAGGTCCAGTTGGCTCAGGCGCTCGCTGAAGCCGCGACGGCCCCGGGCCGCCAATTCGGCTTGCTCCTGCTCGACCTGAGTGTCCTGTTTCATCGCCTTGAACAGGCCGAACATGAACACCACCAGCACCACGGAGAACGGCAAGCCTGCCAACACCACCATGGTCTGCATGGCTTCAAAATTGCCTGCGAACAGCAGACCGATGGTCACCAGAGTGATGATCGCCGACCAGAGAATACGCAGCCAGTGCGGTGCGTCTTCGTCGACCTGGCCACCCTTGCAAGACAGGTTGGCCATCATGACTGCACCGGAATCGGCCGGGGTCAGGAACAGCACGAAACCGACAAACACGGCCACACCCACGACGATCTTGGCCGCTGGATAGTGCTCCAGCAGTTGATAGATCGACATTGAGGGCTGCTCCAGCGCCGTGCGTCCCAACTCCACCGCGCCCTGGTTGATCACCAGGTCCAGCGCGGTATTGCCGAAGATCGACAGCCAGGCCAAGGTGAAGCCCAACGGAATCAGCAGCACGCCGGCCACCAACTCACGCACGGTACGACCACGGGAAATACGCGCGATGAACATACCCACGAATGGGCCCCAGGAGATCCACCAGGCCCAATAGAACACCGTCCACAGGCCCAACCAGCGCTCCGACTTGGCGCTGTCGCCCTCATAGACGTAGAGGTCGAAGGTCTTCAGGATCACGCCGTTGAGGTAGTCACCCGTGTTCTGTACGAAGCTGTTGAGCAGGTGCAGGGTCGGGCCGTTGAACAGCACGAACAGTAGCAGGCCGCTGAACAGCAGGATGTTCAGGTTGGACAGGCGACGAATACCGTTTTCCACACCCGATACCGCAGCAATGGTGGCCACCGTGCTCATCACCAGAATGACGATCAGCAGGTTGGTCTTGCTATGGTCGATCCCAAACAGGTACTCCAGGCCCGACGATACCTGCATCGAGCCGATACCCAGGTTGGTCACCAGGCCCAGCAGGGTCACGAACATCCCGAAGATATCAACGGTATGACCGGCTGCGCCCTTGACCCAGCGCTCGCCCATCAGCGGGTACAGCGCCGAACGCAGGGCCAGCGGCTGGTTGTGACGATAGGCGAAGTAGGCCACTGACAGACCAACCAACGCGTAGATCGCCCAGCCATGCAGCCCCCAATGCAGGAACGTCAACTGCAGGCTCTGACGGGCCGCTTGCAGGCTGGCCGGAGCGCCCTCTGGCGGGTTGAAGTAGTGATCCAGCGGTTCGGAGGCGCCGAAGTACAGCAGCGAAATACCGATGCCGGAGGAGAACAGCATGCCGGCCCAGGCACCGTAGCTGAAGTCCGGTGTGTCGTCCTTGCCGCCCAGCTTCAACTTGCCGAAGGAGGAAAACGCCAGAACGATGACGAACAGCAGGTAGCCGCCAATCACCAGCATGTAGTACCAACCGAAACTACGCGACAACCAGGCTTGGGCCTGGCCAAGCACACGACCTGCAGTTTCAGGAACCGCGATCAGCAAGGCAGTCAGTACAAGAATCAACAGCGCCGAGGTGAAGAACACCACGCTATTGACCCGGACCCTCTCAACAGGGGTCTTTATCAAAGAGGCAGAACTCATTGCACAGAGGCTCCAGGCAGTGCGAGAAAAAACAACAGAACGACCCGTTACCTGAGCAAATGGTGCAATAGCCACATTGTCTCAGGTGTTATAAAAGCACCTTGGAAAAAACTGTAATCCCGAACGATTGCGTTAAAAAACAGACCGAAAACCCCGACCAGAAGGTTTGCCGCATGGCTGCGTGCCGTTCGGCCGATCTGTTCAATATTCCGCAAAAAACCGTCAACGCCTTGTGTTACGGGGCTTACACGTCATTTTTGGGTGCCAATTTGCGCCAACAGAAGGTCAGAAAAACCTGTCAATGGTGCAGATTGTCGCAGAGCTTATTCTTTGTTGATTGAACGTTCAATCAAAACAAAATAGACTGGCCTTCGCCGAGGCAGCCGCTTGTCGTCTGCCCGCAGGCCTGAGGAGATTTGCAAGATGCCCAAGGTCGGTATGCAACCCATCCGCCGCCAGCAGTTGATCGAAGCCACGTTGATGGCGGTCGATCAGGTCGGCATGGGAGATGCCAGCATTGCGCTGATCGCCCGTTTGGCCGGTGTGTCGAATGGCATCATCAGTCACTACTTTCAGGACAAGAATGGCCTGATCGCAGCGACCATGCGGTACTTGATGAGCGTGCTCACCGAGAGCGTCGCCGCACGTCGGCATGCGCTCAAGGACAACAGCCCGCGCGCCCACCTGCAGGTGATCATCGAAGGCAACTTCGACGCCAGCCAGGTCAACGGCCCGGCAATGAAAACCTGGTTGGCATTCTGGGCAACCAGCATGCACCAGCCGTCTTTGCACAGGTTGCAGCGGATCAACGATCACCGCTTGTATTCCAACCTGTGCTGTCAGTTCCGCCGCGTCCTGCCGTTGCCTGAAGCACGCAGTGCAGCACGCGGGCTGGCAGCCTTGATCGACGGCCTGTGGCTGCGTGGTGCGTTATCCGGAGACGCCTTCGACACCGACCAGGCGCAGCAAATCGCTTACGAATACATGGATCTACAACTGGCAAAACAGACGAGCCCGGACACACACAACCAGGCCTCTGATGCACCGCGCCCGGCGATTGCCACACAGGCAGGAGCGCTGCGCGGATAGCCAAACCACAATGCACTTGCGAGGACACTATGGCCCGTTTCGAACTGCAAAAACTCTACATTGATGGTGGTTATGTCGACGCTGGCGGCGATGCCACCTTCGAAGCCATCAACCCGGCCAACGGCGAAGTCCTCGCCCACGTGCAACGTGCCACCAAAGAAGACGTCGAGCGCGCCGTCGAAAGCGCCGAACGTGGCCAGAAAGTCTGGGCCGCGATGACCGCCATGCAGCGTTCGCGCATCCTGCGTCGTGCCGTCGACATCCTGCGCGAGCGCAACGATGAGCTGGCAGCGCTGGAAACTCTGGACACCGGCAAGTCCTACTCCGAAACCCGCTACGTCGACATCGTGACCGGTGCCGACGTACTCGAATACTACGCCGGCCTGGTACCGGCCATCGAAGGCGAGCAGATCCCGCTGCGCGACAGCTCCTTCGTCTACACCCGCCGCGAACCACTGGGTGTGACCGTCGGTATCGGCGCCTGGAACTACCCGATCCAGATCGCCCTGTGGAAATCCGCCCCGGCCCTGGCCGCTGGTAACGCGATGATCTTCAAGCCCAGTGAAGTCACCTCGCTGACCACACTGAAACTGGCCGAAATCTACACCGAAGCCGGCCTGCCAGACGGCGTGTTCAACGTGCTGACCGGCAGCGGTCGCGAAGTCGGTACCTGGCTGACCGAGCACCCACGCGTTGAAAAAGTATCCTTTACCGGTGGCACCGACACCGGCAAGAAGGTCATGGCCAGTGCTTCGAGCTCCTCGCTCAAGGAAGTCACCATGGAACTGGGCGGCAAGTCGCCACTGATCATCTGCGCCGACGCCGACCTGGATCGCGCCGCCGACATCGCCATGATGGCCAACTTCTACAGCTCCGGTCAGGTCTGCACCAACGGCACCCGCGTGTTCGTGCCTGCCGCTCTGAAAGCCGCCTTTGAAGCCAAGATCGTTGAGCGCGTTGCGCGCATCCGCGTGGGTAACCCGGAAGACGAAAACACCAACTTCGGCCCACTGGTCAGCTTCGCCCACATGGAAAATGTCCTCGGCTACATCGCCAAGGGCAAGGAAGAAGGCGCACGCGTACTGTGCGGTGGCGAACGCCTGACCACCGGTGACTTCGCCAAGGGTGCCTTCGTTGCGCCGACCGTATTCACCGACTGCCGCGACGACATGACCATTGTTCGCGAGGAAATCTTCGGCCCGGTGATGAGCATCCTCACCTACGAAACCGAAGAAGAAGTCATCCGTCGCGCCAATGACACCGACTTCGGCCTGGCCGCGGGTGTCTGCACCAACGACCTGACCCGTGCGCATCGCATCATCCACCAGCTGGAAGCCGGTATCTGCTGGATCAACGCCTGGGGCGAGTCGCCTGCCGAAATGCCGGTCGGCGGTTACAAGCAGTCCGGTGTCGGCCGTGAAAACGGTATCAGCTCGCTGGCTCAGTACACTCGCATCAAGTCGGTACAGGTCGAGCTGGGCAACTACAACTCGGTGTTCTAAGCACCCTTGTAGCCGCGCCCGAGTCGCGAGACCCGGGCGCCATCCGCTCACCTCGTTCACTGCCAAGAGGGTACATTCATGTCCCAAGAATTCGATTACATCATTGTCGGTGCAGGCTCGGCCGGTAACACCCTGGCCACCCGCCTGACCGAAGACGAAGGCGTCACCGTACTGCTGCTTGAAGCCGGCGGCCCGGATTACCGCTACGACTTCCGTACCCAGATGCCTGCCGCCCTGGCCTTCCCGCTGCAGGGTCGCCGCTACAACTGGGCCTACGAGACCGATCCTGAGCCCTACATGGACAACCGTCGCATGGAATGTGGCCGTGGCAAGGGCCTGGGTGGTTCATCGCTGATCAACGGCATGTGCTATATCCGTGGCAACGCCATGGACTATGACGGCTGGGCCAAACTGCCAGGCCTGGAAGACTGGAGCTACCTGGACTGCCTGCCGTATTTCCGTAAAGCGGAAACCCGTGACATCGGCCCGAACGACTACCATGGCGGCGAAGGCCCGGTCCGCGTGACCACGCCAAAGGCGGGCAACAACCCACTGTTCCACGCCATGGTTGAAGCTGGCGTGCAAGCCGGCTACCCGCGCACCGAAGACCTGAACGGCTACCAGCAGGAAGGCTTTGGCCCGATGGACCGTACGGTGACCCCTGAAGGCCGTCGCTCCAGTACCGCACGCGGCTACCTGGACATCGCCAAGAAGCGCTCGACCCTGACCATCGTCACTCATGCCCTGACCGATCGCGTGCTGTTCAACGGCAAACGCGCTATTGGCGTGACCTACCTGCAAGGCGACAGCGAAGAGCGTGTCGAAGCCCGTGCACGCAGGGAAGTCATCGTCTGCAGCGGCGCCATCGCTTCGCCGCAGTTGCTGCAACGCTCCGGTGTCGGCCCGGCCAAACTGCTGCAGAGCCTGGACATTCCGGTGGTCCACGACCTGCCGGGCGTGGGTGAAAACCTGCAAGACCACCTGGAACTGTACCTGCAGTACGCCTGCACCCAGCCGGTCTCGCTGTACCCTTCGCTGCTGTGGTGGAACCAGCCCGCTATCGGTGCCCAGTGGCTGTTTGCCGGAACCGGTATCGGCGCCAGCAACCAGTTCGAGGCTGGTGGCTTCATCCGCACCCGCCCCGAGTTCGAGTGGCCGAACATCCAGTACCACTTCCTGCCGGTCGCGATCAACTACAACGGCAGCAACGGTGTGCAGGAGCACGGCTTCCAGGCCCACATGGGCTCGATGCGTTCGCCAAGCCGTGGGCGCATCCAGGTCAAGTCCAAGGACCCACGCCAACACCCAAGCATCCTGTTCAACTACATGGCAACCGAACAGGACTGGCAGGAGTTCCGCGATGGCATCCGCCTGACCCGTGAGATCATGGCGCAGCCGGCGCTGGACGCATACCGTGGTCGTGAAATCAGCCCGGGTGCGCATGTGCAAACCGACGAAGAGTTGGACACGTTCATTCGCGAGCACGCCGAAACCGCGTTCCACCCGTCCTGCTCGTGCAAGATGGGCACCGACGACATGGCCGTGGTCGATGGCCAGGGTCGCGTACATGGCATGGAAGGCCTGCGCGTGGTCGATGCCTCGATCATGCCGATCATCACTACCGGCAACCTGAACGCCCCAACGATCATGATGGCCGAGAAAATCGCCGACAAGATTCGTGGGCGTCAGCCACTGCCACGCAGCACCGCCAAGTACTACGTGGCCAACGATGCGCCGGTCAAGGGCAAGCCGCTGCGTGAAGTGAAGCAGGCATAAGCTAAGGCTGCGGAAAAAAGCGCTCGACCAGGCTCTGCCCGACGCCCCCCAGGCGTCGGGCATACGCCGCTCGCTGGAACGGCTCCCCGGTACGAAACTCGAACATCGCCTCGTCAGGAGCAACCGACTCAACCCCCTGCAAACGGACTTGAGTGAAGCGAAAATCCGCCCCGACGACCTCGGCAATGTCGAGAATGCGCAGCGGCCGACCCGGCAAGATCAGTGCCTCGGCCTCATGTTCCAGGTCGGAAAAGGCTGCTACGGGCGACGCATAGGCAGGCCCACCAGGCTCCAGAACGAACACCACGGAGCTTTCGTCGAAACGTGCCTGAACGGCACTCCTGTCTTCACGGAACAACTCCCAGAGGGTGTACGGGTTTTCTGTAAACGACGTAAAGTCAGTCGTCAGGAGCACGTCCCCAACCTTCACCTGCCCACGCTTGAGCCATGCACCGGATGTGCCTCTCGCCGCAGACGCAGCGCGATACAGCCGCACCTGATTATCGCAGCCAACCATGCCCAACTCCTTGGATAATGCATGAATCCTGGCCACATTGGCGTCAACCGTGCCTTCCAGCGGCAGGCCGCGCAAGAGGTTGTTGTAGCGCTGCGGCGAATGGCTGTACTGCTTGATGTGACGTGCGCCAAAACCCAGTTCATCGCGGTACACCACATAAGGCTCACCAAACGGATCCAGGTAGTCGCCGCTGGCCGAGACCCGCTCCAGATCGGCTTCAGGCAGGTGCGTCAACAGGCTTCGCTGACGTGCCAACGCCTGATCGGACAGTGCCAGCAATTCATCGGCGGCGGGCCGCATGCAGGCCGTCCAGAACGTAGAGTTGCCGTCAGAGAGCGGCGGTGCCCCCACAGGCTGCGCATCAACCGGGAGCGGCGGCAACGCCACCTGCGGGGCTCGGGTCAATGGTACAGCCTCAGAACCACCCGGTGTACGAACAGCACGCGCTTCACCGTTGAAGGCATCGGCTTCAAGCATCTTGGCATCCAGCAACACAAACAACAGGTCCACAACCGCCAACACCCAACCGCGCCGGCGCTGGCGTATATCGCTCGCGTTGACAGCCTGGTCCAGGTGCAATCCCAGGCTTGCCGCCCCGGCACCGACCGCCGCCAGGGCGAGCGGCCAGCCCAGCGGCGCCAGCGGTGAAACCACACGACTGACAACTCCCAGCCATGCCAGCCATTTGGCCTTGCGCAAGTCACTATTGGCGGTGATTCGTGCCAAGGCAACGGCCTTGAGTTCCTGCTTGGCGGCCTCTCGCAGATGCACAAAGACATCCCCTGCAACGGGCGCGACATCCCAATTGAGCACTCGCTGACCGGCTGATAGACGCTCACACAACACCTTCCCCGCGGCCGGATCAAGGTCAGGAAAGTGTTGCCGAAAACGCTGCCGGCCTGGCTCGTCCGCCACTTGCTCCTTTATCCAAGCATAGAGCTGGTCCTTGCCGGTAAAACGGATCAGGGCAGGCGTCTCGCTGGCCAGGTACAGCAGCAAGGCATTGCTCGGGAGTACCAACCAGAACATATCGCGCGCCACCTGCCCACTGAAGCTGAGGGCGCTGAAGCCGGAGCTCACACCCTCCCCCTGCGACTGGCGCAAGCGCGCGAGCGTTGCCGGGAAGCGGATCGAACCGACTGCCGCACGCAACACCGCCTGTTGCTCGGCGTCGGACAAGCCCTCCTTCTCTCGTGCATGCGCCAATGCTGTCAGAAACTGCGCCCGGGCAAGCAGACAGAAGTTATCGGCATGCTGCGCCCAGAACCGCTCCAGGGTTTGCAGATACACCGACTGCAGGTCGAGCGCCCAGAAGGCCTCCATGACATTTTCAGGTGCCAGACGAACCTCGACACGCTCGTCATAGTGCCCATGGCCAGCGCCCACTCGGTAAAAACCACCGTAGTTGCTGAGCAGGTCGGGATTGAGCTGGTCGTTGAGGGTGAAACGCCGTTGAATCAGCTCGCTCAACGTCATCGACTCGATCGGCGCGCTGTAGTGCGCCCAACCACTGAAGGTTCGGTTGCTGCTGACGGCATTATCAAAGCGGTGCCAGTAGACCTGGTCGGGGTCGAGCCAATAGCCGAGTGCATTTTCGATGATATGGCCTGCGCCAAGCCGGGCCAGGCTATGGATATCGGGATAGGCCACGAGGAAGCCTTGAGCGATGTTCTGCAGAGAAGCGGATGCGAATGACGTCATGATAATTGCCGTATTGGTTGCTGATACGGCATTGCAAACGCTATCAAGCACATCGCGGTGGTAACTATCTAGACAGTTTTCCAAGCGCTCAGGTTAGAATCCTTGGCACGCGACCTGCTTGTTTCTGCACACCTTTCCCGCCGATTGTCCTGGAGTACTGCCTTTGAATGCGACCGCCATCAACAGCCTGTTCTTGATCGGCGCGTTGCTGGTAGGTGCAAGTATTCTGGTCAGCTCACTGTCTTCGCGACTGGGCATCCCCATCCTGGTGATCATCCTCGCCGTAGGCATGGCAGCCGGGGTCGATGGCGGCGGCATCATCTTTGACAACTACCCCACCGCCTACCTCGTCGGCAACCTGGCACTGGCCGTGATTCTGCTCGATGGCGGCCTGCGTACGCGGGTCGCGAGCTTCCGTGTTGCCTTGTGGCCAGCGTTATCGCTCGCGACCGTCGGGGTACTGATTACCACCGGCCTGACCGGCATGATGGCGGCCTGGCTGTTTGACCTGAACCTGATCCAGGGCCTGCTGATCGGCGCCATTGTCGGTTCGACCGACGCTGCTGCGGTGTTCTCCCTGCTGGGCGGCAAGGGCCTGAATGAACGGGTCACCGCCTCGCTGGAAATCGAATCGGGCAGCAACGACCCCATGGCGGTGTTCCTCACCGTGACCCTGATCGACATGCTCGCCAGCGGTCAGACAGGCCTGCACTGGGGCCTGCTCGGGCACCTGGTGCGCGAGTTTGGCATTGGCGCGGTGCTCGGCCTGGGCGGCGGTTGGCTGATGCTGCAACTGGTCAACCGGATCAACCTGGCCGGCGGCCTCTATCCGATCTTGGTGATCAGTGGTGGCCTGCTGGTATTTGCCCTGACCAACGCCCTGCACGGCAGTGGCTTCCTCGCCGTGTACCTCTGCGGCCTGGTACTGGGCAACCGCCCGATCCGCAGCCGCCACGGCATTCTGCACATGCTCGACGGCATGGCCTGGCTGGCACAGATCGGCATGTTCCTGGTGCTGGGGTTGCTGGTCACTCCGCACGACCT
This sequence comes from Pseudomonas defluvii, assembly GCF_001695625.1. Classification (GTDB taxonomy): domain Bacteria; phylum Pseudomonadota; class Gammaproteobacteria; order Pseudomonadales; family Pseudomonadaceae; genus Aquipseudomonas; species Aquipseudomonas defluvii. The sequence goes on along the minus strand of NZ_MBPN01000009.1, from coordinate 71,753 downwards.
GCTGCCAATTGCCCTGCCGGCACTGGGCCTGGCCTTGTGGATGATCCTCTTCGCCCGCCCGCTGTCGGTGCTGGCCGGGTTGCTGCCATTCAAGGCCTTCCATGGCCGCGAAAAGGCTTTTATTTCCTGGGTCGGCCTACGCGGCGCGGTACCGATCATTCTGGCGGTGTTCCCGCTGATGGCCGGGCTGCCCAACGCACAACTGTATTTCAACCTGGCCTTCTTCATCGTCCTGGTCTCGCTGCTGGTGCAAGGCACCAGCCTGCCGTGGGTGGCCAAGCTGCTGAAAGTCACCGTGCCACCTGACCCGGCACCCATCTCCCGCTCTGCACTGGAAGTGCACATCACCAGTGAATGGGAGCTGTTCGTCTACCGTCTGGGTGCTGAAAAATGGTGCATCGGCGCAGCGCTGCGCGAGTTGAAAATGCCTGAGGGTACCCGCATTGCAGCGCTTTTCCGTGGTCAGCAACTGCTCCACCCGTCGGGAAGTACCACCCTGGAGGTGGGTGACCTGCTCTGTGTTATCGGCCATGAACACGATCTCCCGGCCCTGGGCAAGCTGTTCAGCCAGGCACCACAACGTGGTCTGGACCTGCGCTTCTTCGGTGACTTCGTCCTTGAAGGTGACGCAGAACTGGGGGCTGTAGCGGCCCTGTACGGCCTCAAGCTCGACGGTCAGGACCCACACACGCCTCTGAGCCACTTCATCCAACAGAAGGTTGGTGGTGCGCCGGTAGTGGGTGACCAGATCGAATGGAACAACACCTTGTGGACCGTTGCGCTGATGGAGGGGAACAAGATCCTCAAAGTGGGCGTCAAATTTCCCGAAGGAAGTCGCCCCGGCCCGGGCCTGTTCCTCTAAACTCCGCTTTCTTACATCTGCTTGTACGAATTTTCTGCCTATGTCCTTGCGCACGCTTGTCTGCGCAGCCCTGCTGGGGCTGTGCCTTTCTGCAACCTTCGCCTTCGCTGCGGAGCCACCCAACGCTGCCGCTGTTCAGCAAAGTCTCGACAAGATTGCCGAGCGCAAGCTGCCTGAGGCGGAGCAGAAAGCCCTGCGTCAGGTGCTGGAACAAACCCTGGTCTTCCTCAACAGCAAGGATGACAGTGAAAAACGCCTGGCCGCGCTCAAGCAGCAACTCAGCGATGCCCCAAAAAAGACCGGTGAAAACCAGCGCGAACTGGCCAAGCTCAAGAGCAGCAAGGTCATTCCGGTGGCTGAGCGTTATGCCAGCCTTGATGTTCCCCAGTTGGAACAGTTGCTCACCGAACGCACGACCCAACAGAGTGACCTGCAAAAGGCACTCTCCGAAGCCAACAGCCTGACCATTACCTCCCAGACTCGCCCGGAGCGGGCCCAGGCCGAAATCAGCGACAACCAGACACGCAGCCAACAGATCAATACCAGCCTGAAACTGGGCAAAGAAGCCGGGAAGGTGCTGTCGCCAGAACAGCGCAACCAACTCAATGCCGAGCTAGCCGCCCTCAACGCCCTGACCCTGCTACGCCGGCAGGAACTGGCCGGCAACAGCTTGCTGCAAGATCTGGGTAGCAGCCAGCATGACTTGCTGATCGAGCGCGCGGCACGCCTGGAGCAAGAGATTCAGGACCTGCAGACCCTGATCAACCAGAAGCGCCTGGCCCAGTCGCAGCAGACCGTCACCGAACAATCCATCGAGGCGCAGAAAGCCGGGGGCAGCAGTGTTCTGGCCACCGAAAGTGCTGCCAACCTCAAGCTCTCCGACTACCTGCTGCGGAGCACAGACCGGCTCAACCAACTGACTCAGGAAAACCTCAAGACCAAGCAGCAACTTGATGCCCTGACCCAGAGCGATCTGGCGCTGGACGAACAAATCAGTGTGCTCAAGGGCAGCCTGCTGCTGTCCAAGATTCTCTACAAACAGAAACAGTCCCTGCCGCACTTGAAAGTCGACGGTGACCTGGCGGACCAGATTGCCGATATCCGCCTCTACCAGTTTGAGGTCAACCAACAGCGCGAGCAGATCAGCAGCCCGAGTAGCTATGTCGACAAACTGCTGGCCAGCCACCCAGAGGAAAGCGCTACGCCGCAATTGCGCAAGGCGTTGCTTGAAGTCGCGATCACCCGCAGTGACCTGCTTGAACGACTTAACCGTGAACTGAGTGCACTGCTCAACGAATCCATCACCCTGCAACTGAACCAGAAGCAGCTACTGAGCACGGCGCAGAACCTGCGCGCCACCCTCGACGAGCAGATGTTCTGGATCCCCAGCAACAAGCCGCTGGAACTGGAATGGCTACGCAGCGTACCTGAGCGCCTGCAGAAGCAGGTCGTGAGCCTGCCGTGGGCCTCAAGTGTGAGTGAACTGGCTGACGGTCTGGTACAACGCCCGCTGTTGTTCCTGCCGCTGCTGTTGCTGATCGGTGCCCTGCTCTGGCGCCGCAACTACCTGTATGCGCGCCTGAGCAAGGTCCATCGGGATATCGGTCACTTCAAGCGCGATAGTCAGTGGCACACCCCTCAGGCGCTCCTGATCAACGTGCTGCTGGCGCTGCCGATCAGCCTGGCGCTGGCCCTGTGCGGCTTTGCCTTGCAGATCGACGCACGCGGTCAGAATGCCAACCTCGGTGCCGCCCTGCTACAGATTGCCCAAGCCTGGATGGTGTTCTACACCGCGTACCGGATTCTCGCGCCCGCGGGTGTTGCCGAGCTGCATTTTCGCTGGGAGAAACCGCAGGTGGAGTTCCTCCGCAGCTGGATCCGGCGTCTTGGCGCAGTGGTGTTGGCACTGGTGGCCGTGGTGGCGGTCGCCGAGCACCAACCCTCGGCCCTGGCCGACGACGTGCTGGGTATCGGCGTAGTACTGACCTGCTACGCCCTGATGACCTGGTTGCTCAGCCGCCTGCTGCTAAGCAGCCCGAACCATAACCAGGCCTCGCTATTTCGCATGGCCGTGGGGCTGGCCTTCACCGTGTTGCCAATCGCCCTGTTCGTCGCGGTCTGTTTTGGTTACTACTACACCGCGCTGAAGCTCACCGACCGGCTGATAGACACGCTGTATCTGTTGATGCTCTGGCTGGTGATCGAGGCTGCATTCGTCCGTGGCCTGGCAGTTGCCGCACGCCGCCTGGCTTATCAGCGTGCACAGAGTAAACGTCAGGCCGTCAAGGAAGGCCCGGACGGTGAAACGATGATTGAAGAGCCGACCCTGGACATCGAACAGGTCAACCAGCAGTCGCTGCGCCTGATCCGCCTCGCGCTGCTCGGCATCTTCATTGGCGCCCTGTACTGGGTCTGGGCAGACCTGATCAGTGTGTTTGCCTACCTCGACAACATCACCCTCTACGAATACACCAGCGGCACTGGTGCAGCCATGAGCATGGTCCCGATCAGCCTCGGTGACCTGTTGGGTGCACTGGTAATCGTCGGTATCACCTTTGCCCTGGCCAGCAACCTGCCAGGCTTGCTGGAAGTGCTGGTACTGTCGCGGCTGAACCTGGCCCAAGGCAGTGCCTACGCGGCGACCACGCTGTTGTCCTATGCAATTGCCGGGATCGGCTTCGTCACCACGCTGTCGACCCTCGGCGTCAGTTGGGACAAGCTGCAGTGGCTGGTGGCTGCGCTGTCGGTCGGCCTGGGCTTCGGGATGCAAGAAATCTTCGCCAACTTCATCTCGGGGATCATGATCCTGTTCGAACGCCCGGTGCGTATCGGGGACACCATCACCATCGGCAACCTGTCCGGTACCGTGAGCAAGATCCGCATCCGAGCAACCACCATTACCGACTTCGACCGCAAGGACATCATTGTCCCGAACAAGACCTTCATTACCGGGCAACTGATCAACTGGTCGCTGACTGACACCATCACCCGAGTCACGCTCAAGATCGGCGTCGACTATGGCTCGGACCTGGAGCTGGTGCGCAACCTGCTGCTCAAGGCCGCCAACGACAACCCACGCGTGCTCAAGGAGCCGGCCCCGACGGTCTACTTCCTCAATTTTGGCGAAAGCACACTGGACCACGAACTGCGCATGCATGTACGCGACCTCGGTGACCGCAACCCGGCGCTGGATGAGGTCAACCGCGTCATCAACAGCGAGTTCAAGAAAAACAACATCAACATCGCGTACCGCCAACTGGAAATCTACCTGAAAAACATGCAGGGACAGGTGTTCAACATCGCTCCCGCAGAGGATCAGAAGACCGCCGCGCCAATCCCTTTGATCGGCAAGCCGGATGATCTGGCATCAGGTTCCAATCCCGCCTGACTGGACGTCAACGGCCATACCCTTGCAGAATGGTCGGACATTCTCCTGGAGATGGCCGTTGAAAGCCCTCGACGAACTCACCTTCGATAACCGCTTCGCCCGTCTGGGCGATGCGTTCTCCACGTCGGTACTGCCCGAGCCGATTGCCGAGCCACGCCTGGTGGTTGCCAGCGATGCCGCCATGGCCCTGCTCGACCTCGACCCTACCGAGGCCCACTCACCGGTGTTTGCCGAGCTTTTCAGTGGCCATAAACTCTGGGCCGAGGCTGAACCTCGGGCGATGGTTTACTCCGGTCACCAGTTCGGCTCCTACAACCCTCGCCTGGGCGATGGCCGCGGCCTGTTGCTGGGCGAAGTGCGCAATGACGCAGGCGAATATTGGGACCTGCACCTGAAAGGCGCCGGGCAAACGCCCTATTCGCGTATGGGAGATGGTCGTGCGGTTCTGCGCTCTTCGATTCGCGAGTTCCTCGCCTCCGAGGCCCTTCATGCCCTGGGTATCGCCAGCAGCCGAGCGCTGTGCGTAATCGGCTCGAACACGCCTGTGTGGCGCGAAACCCAGGAGCACGCGGCCATGCTGTTGCGCCTGGCACCCAGCCATGTTCGCTTCGGCCACTTCGAATACTTCTACTACACCCGCCAGCCGGAGCAGCAGAAGATCCTCGCCGAGCACGTGCTGAACCACTACTTCCCAGAGTGCCGTGATCAGCCCGAGCCGTATCTGGCGATGTTCCGTAGCATCGTTGAGCGCAACGCCGAACTGATCGCCCATTGGCAAGCCTATGGTTTCTGCCACGGCGTGATGAATACCGACAACATGTCGATCCTGGGCATCACCTTTGATTTCGGCCCCTTTGCATTCCTGGACGATTTCGACGCCCGCTTCGTCTGCAACCACTCGGATGACCAGGGACGCTACAGCTACAGCAATCAAGTGCCGATTGCCCACTGGAACCTCAGCGCCCTGGCCCAGGCCCTGACGCCCTTCATCAGCGTCGAGGCCCTGCGCGAAACCCTTGCGTTGTTCCTGCCGCTGTACGAAGCCCACTACCTGGACCTGATGCGTCGTCGACTCGGCCTGACGCACGCTGAAGACGCCGACAAGGCGCTGATCGAGGGGCTCCTGCAGGTCATGCAACAGGGTGCGGTGGATTACACATTGTTCTTCAGAAAGCTCGGCGACCAGCCCGCAGAAGCGGCGCTGCGTGTGGTTCGCGACGACTTCGTCGACCTCGCCGGTTTTGACCGTTGGTCTGAAGACTACCTGGCACGCATCGCCCGTGAACCGGGCAACAGCGAAAAACGCCGCGCCCGGATGCATGCGGTCAACCCGCTGTACATCCTGCGCAACTACCTGGCCCAACGCGCGATAGAAGCCGCTGAAGCGGGTGACTACAGCGAGGTGCGTCGCCTGCACCAGGTACTCTGCACGCCATTCGACGAACAACCAGGCATGGAGGCGTACGCAGAGCGGCCACCCGAGTGGGGCAAGCATCTGGAGATCAGTTGCTCCTCGTGAGCAACTGCCAACATCAATGAATCAGATGAGAATCACTCGGAGCCGACATTGAAAAAGCTGCGCGTACGCTCCAGATAACCTCTATCGACTCGCTTCCCGGACGCCACCATGACCGACCCGCTGCTGATACCCTGCCCTCATTGCAATGGCCTGAATCGCATCCCGCCGCACGCGTGGGCGACGCCCCGAAGTGCGGACGCTGCAAAGGCGCCGTGCTGCTGAACAAACCGTTTGAATTGAAACAGGGGGACTATGCCAGCCAGATCAAGGGTGATCTGCCACTGCTGGTTGATGTCTGGGCCGACTGGTGCGGCCCGTGTAAATCCTTTGCGCCGATCTTTGAACAGGCGGCCAGCCAGCTAAGCGGGCGCTGTCGCCTGGCCAAGCTCGACAGCGAGGCCAACCCGCAACTGGCTGCGCAGTTGGGTATTCGCTCAATTCCCAGCCTGATCCTGTTCAAAAATGGCCGCGAAGTCGCACGCCAAAGCGGCGCCTTCCCACTCCAGCACTTGCTGGAGTGGCTGCGCAGTCAGGGGATTTAAGCGTTTTCTTCCAGCAGCGAATGCAGTTCAACGAACTGCTGGGTCAACTTGTGCCGTGGTTCCAGATGGATCAACGGCAGGTTGGCCTGATGCGACTCGCGCATCTTCACTGAGCTGTTCAGGTAGACCGGCAGCACCGGCAAGCCTTCAGCCAGCAACTCGTCGAGCATCTGCTGGGGCAGGCTGGCCCGGGCCTGGAACTGGTTGACCACAATGCCCTCGACCTGCAGGTGCTCATTGTGGTCCTCACGCAGTTCCTCGATTTCGGCCAGCAGACCGTATAGGGCCTGGCGCGAGAAGCTGTCGCAGTCGAAGGGAATCAGTACCCGATCGGCTGCAATCAATGCCGATACCGCATAAAAGTTCAGCGCTGGCGGCGTATCGAGATAAATCCGGTCGTAGTCTTCGGACAACTCATCGAGCAACTTACGCAGCTTGTTGATCTTGTGCTTGGCCTCGAGCTTGGGTTGCAGGTCAGCCAACTCCGCAGTAGCGGTGACGACATGAAGGTTGTCGAACGGCGTCTCGTAGATGTCGACCTTGTTCTTCCTGGCAAAGGGGCCGGACGACAATGTCTGCTTGAAGAAATCGGCAATCCCCATGGGGATATCCTCGCCAGTCAGGCCGGTGAGGTACTGGGTCGAGTTGGCCTGGGCATCCAGGTCAATCAACAGGGTTCGGTAGCCTTCACTGGCACTCACCGCCGCCAGGTTGCAAGCAATACTCGACTTACCCACGCCACCTTTCTGATTAAACACCACGCGCCGCATGGAATGACCTCCGTGTATCAGTGAATGACCGAGTATGTGGGCGTGACGGCGGTTTAGCCAGCACCATTGAGCCCTTGGCCCGCCAGCAGCTCGACAAAGGCATGGGCCATGACCGAGGCCGACTCGCGTCGCTGCACCAACCACACAGCGGTAACCGCGTCGGCATCAAGCAGGGTCCGATAGACCACACCGTCAATACGCATGCGCTGAAAAGAGGCCGGCAACACTGACACCCCCAGGCCCGCTGCCACCAAGCCAATAATCGTCATGGCCTCACCCGCCTCCTGGGCAAAGTGCGGGCTGAAGCCCGCCTGCCGTGCCAGGCTCATCAATTGCGCATGCAGGCCACTGCCATAGCTGCGCGGGAAAAATACAAACGGCTCATTGGCCAGCGTCGACAACAACAAGCCACGCTCGCTGCCCTCCGCCAGCGGGTGTGTAGCGCTGAGCACCGCCACCAGAGGTTCACGGAACAACTCCGTGGCGAGCAGGCTCTCCGGCAAGGCCAGCGGGCGCATCAGACCGATCTCGATGGTCTCGTCGAGCAGCGCATCGGCAACATCACGGCTGCTCATTTCCTTGAGGTTCAGGTGCACGGCGGGGAAGCGCTGACGAAAGGCATAAATCGCCTTGGGGATACCCGAATTAATCGGGGCCGAGGTCGTGAAGCCAATTTTCATTTCACCCAGCTCGCCAAGCTGGGCGCGCCGAGCGACATCGGCAGCCTTATCGACCTGAGCCAGCACCTGTCGCGCCTCATCGAGGAACAAGCGGCCGGCTTCACTCAGCTCCACTCGTCGGTTGGTCCGCTCGAACAAACGCGCCCCCAACTCCTGCTCCAGAGCCTGGATCTGCTGGCTCAAGGGTGGCTGGGAGATGCCCAACAGCTGTGCCGCCCGCCCGAAGTGGAGCTCTTCGGCAACTGCAATGAAGTACCGCAAGTGGCGTAATTCCATGACACCCTCAACAGGTCGCAAAACATCTTAAACAGGTCGAACAATATATTGGAAATGATCATTAGCTAGCTATATGCTTTTTTCACTGCCTGACTGGCCGTAGCCCTTCCGAGGTTTACCGTGAAAATTGCTGTTGCTCCCCTCGCCCACGACGTGCCCCCTGCACCCACCACGGACGCAGCCACCACCACTGACCACTGGATCGAAAAGGGCACACCGGCGTTCATGCGCACGGTGCTGGCATTGTTCTGTGGTGGCTTCGCCACCTTCGCGCTGCTGTATTGCGTGCAACCCATGATGCCGCTGCTGTCCCGGGAGTTCTCCATCAATGCGGCGCAGAGCAGCCTGGTGCTGTCGGTGTCGACTGCGCTGCTAGCGTTCGGTCTACTGGTCACCGGGCCTGTTTCAGACCGTATTGGGCGTAAGCCCGTGATGGTTGCAGCGTTGTTCTGCGCTGCACTATGCACAATCGCCAGTGCGCTGATGCCCACCTGGGAAGGGGTTCTGGCGATGCGCGCACTGGTCGGTCTGTCCTTGAGCGGGCTGGCTGCGGTGGCCATGACCTACCTCAGCGAAGAGATCTACCCTCAGCATCTTGGCCTGGCCATGGGCCTGTACATCGGCGGCAATGCCATTGGTGGCATGAGCGGACGCTTGATTACTGGCGTACTGATCGACTTCGTCAGTTGGCACACGGCACTGCTGGCCATCGGTGGGCTGGCACTGATCGCCGCGGTACTGTTCTGGAAAATGCTCCCCGAGTCCCGTAACTTCCGTGCGCGCCCGCTGAATCCTCGCAGCCTGCTGGACGGCTTCACCTTGCACTTTCGCGATGCCGGGCTGCCCTGGCTGTTCCTTGAAGCCTTCCTGCTGATGGGCGCCTTCGTTACCCTCTTCAACTACATCGGCTACCGCCTGCTGGCAGAGCCTTACCACATGAACCAGGCCTTGGTCGGGCTGCTGTCGGTGGTTTACCTGTCGGGCATCTACAGCTCGGCACAAATTGGCGCGCTGGCCGACAAGTTGGGCCGGCGCAAGGTGTTCTGGGCAACCATTGTGCTGATGTTCGGCGGCCTGCTGCTGACCCTGCTCGAACCCCTGCCACTAGTCGTCATCGGCATGCTGATCTTCACCTTCGGCTTCTTCGGCGCACACTCGGTGGCCAGTAGCTGGATCGGCCGCCGTGCCTTCAAGGCCAAGGGCCAGGCTTCGTCGCTGTACCTGTTCAGCTACTACGCCGGCTCCAGTGTCGCCGGCACCGCCGGTGGTGTGTTCTGGCACCAGGGCGGCTGGAACGGCATCGGCCTCTTCATCGGCAGCTTGCTGGTCATTGCCCTGCTGGTGGCACTGCACCTGAGCAAGTTGCCGGCACTGCCAGAAAACGCCAAGGGTTAAGCTACAGTGTGCCCGCGGCAAAATGATAGGAGCCTCCCTGGCACTTACTGCCTCCCCCTTACCGACCTCTCGCACTCCGTCCAGGCCTGTCGCTAAGGTTTTGCTTCAACACTTTTGAAAAATCAAAAACGCCAACGTGGACGAATATCGGCGGCCGAGTTGTTTACCAACTCCTTACCAAACTTATCTTGCGCGAACGCAAGACGCGCCTCACCGCCATACCCTCTAACGCTTAGCCCATTAAAGTCTGCGTCACTCAGATATTTAGTCGCGCAGGCCCCACGCACTGCAGGATTTTGCAGTCGACTCATCCTCGATCCAATATGCGTTCTGACAGCAGCGTTCCAGCGGCTATTGGAATACACATGAAAGCCTCGAATAGCGAGATCCCCAAAGATATCGTGCAAATGACCTCTATTGATCATCCGTGCATTTCCACCCGGGACAAACATCGCCAGCTCTCGATCATTTTCCGGAAATGGGTTGTTCAGTTCAGTACCATGGTTTACGACCGGGTGTTTTCCGCAGCGGGAGTTGATCACACGAATCAAATTCTCCTGAAATCTTGAAAGAACACCCAAGAGGCCTTGATCTGTCACATTAGCGACCGACGCACTGCTGAAGCCGGGCGCTGTATGGTGGGGGCAAATTGCAAAAATGTCATAATCCGCGGTCACCGCAATGACGGCACCCTCATGTTTGTAACCAATGACCATGACAGGCATTTTTTTACCCGCAGGATAGTAATAAACATGGCACCGGCCATCCGCACTTCGCTCACATTCAAAGCGCATCTGCTTTACATTTTTGCGGCTGCTGGCCTGGAATGATCCTCCCATGCCGGCATGGGTAAACAATCCCTTTTTCACGAGTTCTTCGATTCGCGTATACGGGATTATCAACTCAGTTTGACCCACCCCATCTGTGCGCAAAGCGTGTCGCACAGCTTCACGATTCTTAGCTACCTTATCGGGCCCCTCATCGACCACCTTGCTGAGTTCTGAATCGACGCAGATAAAGCCAGACATAGGTCCCCAGTTCGAGCTTTTGGCATGAATATCCAGTTTTTTCGTGCTGTAACCCTCGGCAATCAAACTTGTCGAGTCCTGATTTACGGGACGAACAAAAATGAACGTTGAATATTCACGCGCGAGCGATTGAAAGACATTAATATGGTCACGCGTCATACCACAATCAATTTCTGTAAGCATACTTACCTCTTTGAGCATTAATCGTGCTTAGAAAGCATCTACAATAAAACCAGTCTATTCTTAACTCATGGATCCCCCTTGAACGACGTCATTTAAAGTTGATATCCCCGCCTGACAGGCACACGTATCCCGCAACCCGTAGCCGTTTCCGCGTTACACACAGATTCGGCAGGGCAAATAACGTGACCTGCTACGCGGCGCTTTTTCAGGCTGCAAAAATAAAAGTGCCTATCCGCAAACTTATGCTTAATCACCCGAAAGGGGATGCACAACATTGGCCCGCACGTGAAGCGGGATCTACTTCTGTGTTTCCAACAGGCATCCAACGTTGCGGATCGTGGTGTCTTCAGACATCCGATCAAGGCAATAAAAGAGCATCTTTTTGGCTGGGACAGCCACCAAAGTAATGCATGAGTCAGGCTTAAAGAAAAACACCTGACATAATCAAAGAGAACCCTTTCTTCGCTTGCGAAGACTCAGAGCATCTGTAATATCTCACCTCTGATGTGAAATCTTCTCAGGTAGCGGAAAGCCATTATTCGACATTGATCCGAGCTTATCTGTAGGAAAATTCTCAGACGAGAGCGGATTTACCGTCAGAACCACCTGTTTTTGAGTGGGACAGTTGGATCCATGCATGTAAGAGATATCCCATCCTGAACAGGGTTTACAGATTCATGCTCATGGGCATTTCGCGCCACGCTTTTTACAAGCACAGCCGGGTCTTTGATTCGAGGGCACGCCAGGATCGAGAGGTGATGAAGGCACTGCAGATGGGGGATAAATCTGTGTTGATCTATAACGGGGAGCGGCCCAACTGCCCCTGAAATAAAAAACGCCCGATGCAATGCATCGAGCGTTTTGTGGAAACAGGTGTAAACCTGTATTCAAGAGCAAATGAGGTGCCGTTCCTGCGCAGACTCAGTTCAATACCTCGACCAGATCCACATCGACATCGCGCTTCATCAGGCCCTTGTCGACTTCGCCAGTCAGTTTGACCAGGGTCTTGTCGTTGAAGGCCACTGGCGGCAGGTCTTCGTCGTCGATTTCGACAATGATGTTGCCGGTAGCATCCTTGAACTCGTACTTCTCGTTCTTCAGCTTCTGGGTGATGTGACCTTGCAGCACGGCTGGGGTGTCGTCAGCCGCGTTGTGGGCCTCGGCAACCGTGGCCACCGATTGTGCGCCAGGGCCCGTGTAGCCAGCGGCCAGGGCAGCGGTGCTGAACAGGGGAGCGAGAAGCAGTGCGAGATAGCGGGTGTTCATAAGTGTGATCCAATCTTGGTTTCGATGGGACCAGCATAAGCAGGCACGCTGAATTCAAACTTAATGCAAAACGCCCGGCATTGGCCGGGCGCTTTTTATTCAACAGTGCTTACTGGTGGTACTGCGCCGACAACTCATGAACGGCGTTGATGAAGACACCAGCATGCTCAGGATCGACTTCCGGGGTGATGCCATGGCCGAGGTTGAACACGTGACCGGTGCCATGCCCGTAGCTGGCCAGGATACGCCCCACTTCAGCACGGATGGCTTCAGGCTTGGCGTAGAGTACGGTCGGGTCCATGTTGCCCTGCAGGGCAACCTTGGCGCCGACGCGCTGGCGGGCTTCGCCAATGTCGCAGGTCCAGTCCAGACCAAGGGCGTCGGCGCCAGCATCCGCAATGCTTTCCAGCCACAGGCCGCCATTCTTGGTGAACAGGATGACCGGAACCTTGCGCCCTTCGTGCTCGCGGATCAGGCCACTGACGATCTTGCGCATGTAGGCCAGGGAGAACTCCTGGTAGGCCGCAGCCGACAGGTTGCCACCCCAGGTGTCGAAGATCTGTACGGCTTGTGCTCCGGCGAGGATCTGCCCGTTGAGGTACGAGGTTACAGACTGCGCCAACTTGTCCAGCAACAGGTGCATGGCCTGCGGGTTGTCGTAGAGCATGGCCTTGGTCTTGCGGAAGTCTTTCGACGAGCCGCCTTCGACCATGTAGGTGGCCAGGGTCCATGGGCTGCCGGAGAAGCCGATCAGCGGCACCCGGCCATTGAGCTCACGGCGGATGGTGCTGACCGCATCCATCACGTAGCCCAGGTCCTTCTGCGGATCGGGGATCGGCAAGGCTTCGATGTCAGCCAGGGTGCTGACGACCTTCTTGAAACGCGGGCCTTCGCCGGTTTCAAAGTACAGGCCCTGGCCCATGGCGTCGGGAATGGTGAGGATGTCGGAGAACAGGATCGCCGCGTCCAGTGGATAGCGCTCCAGCGGCTGCAGGGTGACCTCGCAGGCAAACTGCGGGTTCATGCACAGGCTCATGAAATCGCCGGCCTTGGCGCGGCTGGCGCGGTACTCCGGCAGGTAACGGCCAGCCTGGCGCATCATCCATACAGGGGTAACGTCTACGGGTTGCTTGAGCAGGGCGCGCAGAAAACGATCGTTCTTCAAGGCAGTCATGTCGGCATCCGGAAAAAAAGTGGGGGCATTTTCTCAGACACCAACGTAAAAGGCACGGTATGAACCGTGCCTTTTGTCTATCGACCTGCACTAGGTCAATAGATTTTCTAAACTTCATCGCCGGACGAGCTCGCCCCACCACGGTCGCTGTGATGCTGACCCTGTGGGAGCGGGCTCGCCCCGCGATGCTTTTTCAGACGCCCAGGTAGTCCAGGATCCCTTCAGCGGCATTGCGCCCTTCGAAGATCGCAGTCACCACCAGGTCAGACCCACGGACCATATCGCCACCGGCGAAGATCTTCGGGTTGCTGGTCTGGTGCTTGTACGCGCCCTGCTCCGGCGCCACCACACGACCCTGGCTATCGGTCTGGATGCTGAACTGCTCGAACCATGGCGCGGGGCTTGGACGGAAGCCAAAGGCGATCACCACGGCGTCTGCCGGGATGATTTCCTCGGAGCCGGGAATCGGCTCAGGGCTGCGACGGCCACGGGCATCCGGCTCGCCGAGACGGGTCTCGACAACCTTCACGCCCTCAACCTTGTCTTCGCCCACAATGGCGATTGGCTGACGGTTGTAGAGGAATTTCACGCCCTCTTCCTTGGCGTTCTTCACCTCTTTGCGCGAGCCTGGCATGTTGGCTTCGTCACGACGATAGGCGCAGGTTACCGCCTTGGCACCCTGACGGATGGACGTGCGGTTGCAGTCCATCGCCGTGTCACCACCACCCAGCACCACGACCTTCTTGCCTTTCATGTCGACGAAATCTTCCGGCGACTTTTCAAAGCCCAGGTTGCGGTTGACGTTGGCCACCAGGAAGTCCAGCGCATCATGCACGCCCGACAGGTCTTCACCAGGGAAACCGCCTTTCATGTAGGTGTAGGTACCCATGCCCATGAACACGGCATCGTACTCGGCCAGCAGCTGTTCCATGCTGATGTCCTTGCCCACTTCGGTGTTCAGGCGGAACTCGATGCCCATGCCGGTGAAGACTTCGCGACGATTGCTCAACACGGTTTTTTCCAGCTTGAACTCGGGGATACCGAAGGTCAGCAGACCGCCGATTTCCGGGTTCCGGTCGAACACCACCGGGGTTACCCCACCACGCACCAGCACGTCGGCACAGCCCAGGCCAGCCGGACCGGCACCGATGATCGCGACACGCTTGCCGGTCGGCTTGACCTTGGACATGTCCGGGCGCCAGCCCATGGCGAACGCGGTGTCGGTGATGTACTTCTCGACCGAACCGATGGTCACCGCACCAAAACCGTCGTTGAGGGTGCAGGCACCCTCGCACAGGCGGTCCTGCGGGCACACCCGGCCGCAGACTTCCGGCAGGGTGTTGGTCTGGTGCGACAGTTCCGCCGCCGCCAGGATGTTGCCCTCGGACACCAGTTTCAACCAGTTGGGAATGAAGTTGTGCACCGGGCACTTCCATTCGCAGTACGGGTTGCCACAGCCCAGGCAGCGGTGGGCCTGTTCGGCCGACTGCTGGGGTTTGAAGGGTTCGTAGATCTCCACGAACTCTTTCTTGCGTTGACGCAGCAGTTTCTTCTTCGGATCCTTGCGCCCGACCTCGATGAACTGGAAGTCATTACTCAGACGTTCAGCCATGTTTAAACCTCATCAAACTCTTCAGGCGCATATCACTGCGGGTTGGCACGGGTGCTGGACAGCAGGTTCTTCAGGCTCGCAGCCTTCGGCTTGACCAGCCAGAAGCGGCGCACGTAGTCGTCCAGGTTCTCCCAGAGCTCACGTCCCCACTCGCTACCCGTCTCTTCGACATACTCGCCGAGCACGCGCTGCAAGTGGCTGCGGTACGCTTCCATCGCTTCGCCGGTGATCCGCTGGATTTCCACCAGTTCGTGGTTGACCTTGTCAACGAAGCTGTTGTCCTGGTCGAGCACGTAGGCGAAACCACCGGTCATACCAGAACCGAAGTTGTAGCCGGTCTTGCCCAGTACGCAAACGAAACCGCCAGTCATGTATTCGCAGCAGTGGTCGCCAGTACCCTCCACAACCGTGTGGGCGCCGGAGTTACGCACAGCAAAACGCTCGCCGGCAGTACCCGCAGCAAACAGCTTGCCGCCAGTGGCACCATACAGGCAGGTGTTGCCGATGATCGCGCTGTGCTGCGTAGCAAACGGGCTGCCCGCTGGCGGTACGATCACCAGCTTGCCGCCAGTCATGCCTTTGCCGACATAGTCGTTGGCGTCGCCTTCCAGATACATGTTCAGGCCACCTGCGTTCCAGACGCCGAAGCTCTGGCCTGCAGTACCCTTGAAGCGGAAGGTGACAGGCGCCTTGGCCATGCCCTGGTTGCCGTGCAGACGGGCGATCTCGCCGGAAATCCGCGCGCCGATCGAACGGTCGCAGTTGCAGATGTCCAGGTTGAATTCGGCGCCCGCCAGATCCTTGATCGCTGGCAGGGCCATCTCGACCATCTTCTCGGCCAGCACACCCTTGTCGAACGGTGGGTTGCGGTCAACTTGGCAGAACTGCGGCTTGTCGGCCGGTACATGCTCACTGCCCAGCAGCGGGCTGAGGTCCAGGTGCTGCTGCTTGGCAGTTTCGCCCGGGAGCATTTCCAGCAGATCGGTACGCCCGATCAGCTCACCGAGGCTACGCACGCCCAGTTTGGCCAGCCACTCACGGGTTTCTTCGGCGACGTAGGTGAAGAAGTTCACCACCATGTCGACGGTACCGATGTAGTGGTCCTTGCGCAGTTTGTCGTTCTGGGTCGCTACACCAGTGGCGCAGTTGTTCAGGTGACAGATACGCAGATATTTGCAGCCAAGGGCGATCATTGGCGCCGTGCCGAAACCGAAGCTTTCAGCGCCAAGAATGGCGGCCTTGATCACGTCCAGGCCGGTTTTCAGGCCACCGTCGGTCTGCACGCGAACCTTGCCACGCAAATCGTTGCCGCGCAGGGTCTGGTGAGTCTCGGCCAAGCCCAGCTCCCACGGGGCACCGGCGTACTTGATCGAGGTCAGTGGCGAAGCACCAGTACCACCGTCGTAACCGGAGATGGTGATCAGGTCGGCATAGGCCTTGGCCACGCCAGCGGCGATGGTACCGACGCCCGCTTCTGCCACCAGTTTCACCGAAACCAGCGCCTGCGGGTTGACCTGCTTGAGGTCGAAAATCAGCTGCGACAAGTCTTCGATGGAATAGATGTCGTGGTGCGGCGGCGGCGAGATCAGGGTTACGCCAGGTACGGCATAACGCAGCTTGGCGATCAGGCCGTTGACCTTGCCACCTGGCAGTTGCCCACCCTCACCCGGCTTGGCGCCCTGGGCCACCTTGATCTGCAACACTTCAGCGTTGACCAGGTATTCCGGCGTCACGCCGAAACGGCCTGTGGCCACCTGCTTGATCTTGGAGCTCTTGATGGTGCCATAGCGGGCTGGGTCTTCACCGCCCTCACCGGAGTTGGAACGCGCACCCAGGCGGTTCATGGCTTCAGCCAGCGCTTCGTGCGCCTCTGGCGACAGGGCGCCAAGCGAGATACCAGCAGAGTCGAAACGCTTGAGGATCGCTTCCAGTGGCTCGACTTCGTCCAGCGCCAGGGCCTGGTCTGCGACCTTGACCTTCAGCAGGTCGCGGATCATCGACACCGGACGCTTGTCGACCAGCGCGGTGTATTCCTTGAATTTGGCATAGTCGCCCTGCTGCACAGCGGCTTGCAGGGTGTTGACCACATCCGGGTTGTAGGCGTGGTATTCGCCACCGTGAACGAACTTGAGCAAACCGCCTTGCTGGATGGGCTTGCGCGGGCTCCAGGCTTCGGCAGCGAGCAGCTTCTGCTCGTTCTCGATATCAACGAAACGTGCGCCTTTCAGGCGGCTGGCAACGCCACGGAAACTCAGCGCGACCACTTCATCCGACAGGCCAACGGCCTCGAACAACTGGGCGCCGCGGTAAGAAGCAATGGTGGAGATACCCATCTTCGACAGGATCTTCAGCAGCCCCTTGGAGATGCCTTTACGGTAATACTTGAAGACCTCATCCAGGTCACCCAGCACTTCCCCGGTGCGGATCAGGTCGGCCAGCACTTCGTACGCCAGGTACGGGTACACAGCAGACGCGCCGAAACCGATCAGTACCGCAAAGTGATGCGGGTCACGCGCGGTCGCAGTTTCCACCAGGATGTTACTGTCGCAGCGCAGGCCTTGCTCGGTCAGGCGGTGGTGTACGGCACCGACAGCCAGCGATGCATGCACCGGCAGCTTGCCCGGGGCAATATGGCGGTCGCTCAACACCAGTTGAGTCTTGCCACTGCGCACCGCTTCTTCAGCCTGATCGGCAATGTTGCGGACCGCTGCCTCAAGGCCGAGGCTTTCCTCATAGTTGAGGTCGATCAACTGACGCTCGAAACCTGGACGATCCAGGCTCATCAGCGAACGCCACTTGGCGGGCGAAATCACTGGGGAGCTGAGGATCACCCGCGAGGCATGCTCAGGCGATTCCTGGAAGATGTTGCGCTCGGCACCGAGGCAGATTTCCAGGGACATGACGATCGCTTCGCGCAGCGGGTCGATCGGCGGGTTGGTGACCTGGGCAAACTGCTGACGGAAGTAGTCGTACGTCGAACGCACGCGCTGCGACAACACTGCCATCGGCGTGTCGTCACCCATCGAGCCCACAGCTTCCTGGCCTTGCTCACCGAGCGGACGCAGCACTTGGTCACGTTCCTCGAAGGTGACCTGGAACATCTTCATGTACTGCTTGAGCTGGTCAGCATCGTAGCTGGCCACGCCCTGGTCATCGCTCAGGGTTGCCTGGATACGCAGGGCGTTCTGGCGCAGCCAGCGCTTGTACGGGTGACGCGACTTCAGCCGGTTGTCGATGGCGTCGGTGTCGAGGATCTGCCCGGTTTCAGTGTCCACGGCGAAGATCTGGCCCGGGCCGACACGGCCCTTGGCGATCACATCTTCAGGCTTGTAGTCCCACACGCCGATTTCCGACGCCAAGGTGATGTAGCCGTTCTTGGTGGTGACCCAACGGGCTGGACGCAGGCCGTTACGGTCGAGCAGGCATACGGCGTGGCGACCTTCGGTCATGACCACACCGGCTGGGCCATCCCATGGCTCCATATGCATGGAGTTGTACTCATAGAACGCACGCAGGTCAGCGTCCATGGTCTCGACGTTCTGCCACGCTGGCGGAATGATCATCCGCACGCCACGGAACAGGTCGATACCGCCGGTGACCATCAACTCCAGCATGTTGTCCATGCTCGAAGAGTCGGAACCGACGCGGTTGACCAGCGGGCCGAGCTCTTCCAGATCAGGAATCAGTTCGTTGGCGAACTTGGTCCGACGCGCCTGGGCCCAGTTGCGGTTACCCGTAATGGTGTTGATCTCGCCGTTGTGGGCGAGGAAGCGGAATGGCTGAGCCAGCGGCCATTTCGGCAGGGTGTTGGTGGAGAAGCGCTGGTGGAACACGCAGATCGCAGTCTGCAGGCGCTCGTCGCTGAGGTCCGGATAGAAGGCGGCAAGGTCTGCCGGCATCATCAGGCCCTTATAGATGATCGTCTTGTGCGAGAAGCTGCAGATGTAGTGGTCGGTATCGGCAGCGTTGGCCACCGACGAGCGCCGACGCGCACTGAACAGCTTGATGGCGAATTCCTGATCGCTCAGGCCTTCACCGCCGATGAACACCTGCTCGATTTGCGGCAGGCGCTCCAAGGCCAGACGGCCCAGAACGCTGGTATCGATCGGCACCTTGCGCCAGCCCAGCAATTGCAGGCCCGCGGCAAGGATTTCCTTGTCCATGTTGGCGCGTGCCGCCTGCGCCTTGGCATCATCCTGATTGAAGAAGACCATGCCCACGGCGTACTGCTTGGGCAGGTCGCTGCCGAACTGCTCGCGAGCGACGGCTCGCAGGAACTGATCGGGCTTCTGCATCAGCAGACCGCAGCCGTCACCGGTCTTGCCGTCGGCGTTGATCCCACCACGGTGGGTCATGCAGGTCAGGGCCTCGATGGCCGTTTGCAAAAGGTGGTGGCTGGGTTCGCCCGTCATATGGGCGATCAGGCCAAAACCACAGTTATCCTTGAATTCTTCGGGATGGTACAGACCTGTTTTCATAGACACTTTCTCACCAGGTTCGCCTCTCACCAAGGCAAATCTCTTTTTAGTACAACCACTTACCATCCACGCCGAACGAACGCCAGCTTTGCGGGGGCAAAAGGGCAGTCATTGTTGCACAGCGACAAGGTAGCCCACAAATTTGGCGACGAAATCGCGCAAATCTATGTCGCATTTTTGAATGTTTTATAAGCACTGCCGTGATAGCGGCTTCGCTTGAGTCTGAAGCGTTTCAGCCTGGACTGCAATGGCTTTTGGCCGTCAGTCTGGGACAGAAAAGCCTGCCGCGCATGGCGCAGCAGGCTTGACCGAAATTCAGGAGACGCTCAGCAGGTGGCGGGGGTGGTGCCACCGAGCTATTTCAGCGGGTCGCTGCCAGCTCTTGTTGGACGCTGGCAACACTACGAGGCCAAGGTTTACCAGCCTGGACCTTGGCTGGCAAGGCCTTGATTGCAGCAAGTGCGGCATCACGGCTGGCAAAGTTGCCGTAGGTAACGACGAACAGCGGCTTGCCCTGCAGGTTTTTCTTGAAGTAGCGATAGTCGCCACCCTGAGAATTGACATAGGCCTGGGCCGTTGCCTCAGAGCTGGTACCGAGGATCTGGACCACATAGTTGCTCGGCTTTTGCCCGGCGTACCAGTTACCACCGACGGCGGCCTTCGCGACTGGTTTCTCCGCCGGCTTTTCTACCGGTTTCGGCGCCGGCTTGGCTGCGGCGACCTGCACAGGGGCAGGCGCAGGCTTCGCTGCAGGTGCAGGCGCAGGTGCAACCGGCTTGCTGGCAGCGGCGACCGGGGCTTGCTGAGCGTGTGCAGCCGGTTGCACCTGAGTAGACGCTACCGGTTGGGCAGGTGTCGGTGCAGGGCCTGCTGGCACGCCAGCAGGGGGTGCGATGGTCGTCACCGTAGGCGGCTGCAATGCAGTTTCGCCAGCAGGCGTACTTTCATCACCGTCCCCCATGCCCGCCGCTTCAGCCAGCGGACCACGCATCACCGGTTGAGACTGCCCCACCAGTGGCAATGGCATAGGCTGCGAGGAGCCAGCAAATTCGATGGCCGGGCCACCATTGTTGGACTGGGCAGTGCTTGGCTGCCCCTGGCCCAATGGCAGCTGTGCCTGCTCTGCAGGCGCTCCGGGAGGCGTCTGGTCGCCCTTCTTGGGCATCAACACCGCCGCTGCAACGGCGACCACTACCACAGCAGACAACGCCAGTACGTGCTTCTTAGGCATTTTGAACCCCATTGATGGTCGCTTCGCCGTCGTGCGGCTGGCAATCATGGCTTCGATCAAGGCATCCCGGGCAACCTGGTTGATTACGCCAGGCCAACCCTCCGAATGCTCGTGAATATCGGCGATCTGCTCACTGGTCAGCACATTGAGGCCACTTCCGGCACCTTCCAGGCGTTGCTCCAGGTACTCCCGGGTTTCATCCTCGCTGTAAGGCTGCAGCTCAATGATGTGGAAGCGCTCCTGCTCGGCATTCAGCGCATCCAGCCCGGCGATCAGTGACGGCTCACCGAACAGGAACACGTGCGGACGCCCCTCAGGAGTGCCCGCAGCCAGTTCCAGCAAGGCTTGGAGTGCCGACTCGTCGAGTTGTTCCGCATCATCGACCAGCAAATAGACTTCCTGCCCGGTCAGTGCCAACTGCACCACCTGAGCGAGAATCTCTGGAACCTCGGCCTTGGCCAGGTTCAACGACTGGGCGACTTGCCCCAGCACACTGGCGGCATCGCTGGCCCCACGTGCCGAGACCACAATGCTCTGTACGGACTGTTTGTTGGTACTGGCGACCAGGGCTTGGCGCAGCAAGGTCTTGCCGCTGCCCAGTGGCCCGGTGACCACCAGCAATAGTTGACTGTAACGCGCCAGGTGATGGAGCTGGCCCAACACCGGCTTGCGCTGGGCCGGGAAGAATTTGAAACCAGGCACCCGCGCAGCGAAGGGGTCGTGGCTCAACTGGTAATGGCCGAGAAAGGCCTCGTCGGCATGCAAACTAGTCATCGAACTCTTATCAACCTCAAAGCTGGGCCACGATCGCGCGGTAATCCGCGTCCAGCGTGGCCTGAAGAATCTCTCTTGGATAGTCGTCGGTAACCACGGCCTCACCCAACTGGCGCAACAGCACCAGCCGCAGGCGACCGTCGAGTACCTTTTTGTCGACTGCCATATGCTCCATGAAATGCGCCGGGGTCATTTCCTGTGGAGGCACCACCGGCAGGCCTGCGCGTTGAAACAGGCGGATGGCCCGATCTCGGGCCTGCTGACTGATCCAGCCCAGACGCATGGACATTTCCAGCGCCATGACTGTGCCAGCGGCAACGGCTTCACCGTGCAACCAGACACCATAGCCCATGTGAGTCTCGATCGCATGACCGAAGGTATGTCCCAGGTTCAGCGTGGCGCGCACGCCGGACTCACGCTCATCAGCGCCGACCACGGCGGCCTTGGCCGCGCAGGAGCGCTGAATGGCAACGGTAAGCGCGGCTTGATCAAGCCGGCGCAGGGCATCGACATTCGCTTCCAGCCAGCCCAGGAACGGCTCATCGCAGATCAGGCCGTACTTGATGACTTCCGCCAGGCCTGCCGACAGTTCGCGGGCCGGCAGTGTATTCAGGCTGGTGGTATCGATCAGCACTGCATTGGGCTGATAGAACGCACCGACCATGTTCTTGCCCAACGGATGGTTGATACCGGTCTTGCCGCCCACCGAGGAGTCGACCTGCGACAGGAGCGTGGTCGGCACCTGGATGAAATCCACGCCACGCTGGTAGCACGCCGCCGCAAAACCGGCCATATCGCCGATCACACCGCCGCCAAGGGCGATAATGGTGGTCCGACGATCATGACGCGCGGTCAGCAGGGCATCGAAAATCAGCTGCAGGGTTTCCCAGTTCTTGAAGGCTTCGCCATCCGGCAATACCACTGGCAGCACTGAAAAAGCGCCCAATGTACGGGTCAGGCGCTCCAGATAAAGGGGGGCAACGGTCTCGTTGGAAACGATGGCAACCTGCCGACCCGCTATGTGCGGCGCCAGCAACTCGGGCTGATCCAGCAAGCCCTCACCAATGTAGATCGGATAGCTACGTTCACCCAACTCGACCTTAAGTGTCTGCATGTTTCCCCACAATGAACTAGGGCGCGGGAGCAATAGCGCGGCCCGCGCAGTAACGAGGTGCCCTGTCACGGCATGACTGGCCGCCGAGGATAGCCTAACGGGGCGGCAACTTCTCCAGGCGCTCGAGAATATCCAGCACCACCATGCGCGGCGGCCGTTCGTCGGTTTCGACGACCAGATCGGCGATCTCCCGGTACAGCGGATCGCGCAGCTCCAGCAAGGCACGCAAGGTCGCAGCAGGATCGGCGGTACGCAACAACGGTCGATTGCGGTCACGCGCGGTGCGCCCGACTTGCTGTTCAACCGAGGCATGCAGGTAAACCACTCGCCCACCGGCATGCAATGCCCGGCGATTGGCTTCACGCATCACGGCACCACCGCCGGTTGCAAGCACAACGCCATCGGCCTCGCACAGCTCGGCGATCATCGCCTGCTCACGATCACGAAATCCCGGCTCACCTTCCTTGTCGAAGATCCATGGGATATTGGCGCCCGTACGCAGCTCGATTTCCTTATCGGAATCCTTGAACGGCAGACGCAGCTCTTTGGCAAGCAGACGGCCAATGGTGCTTTTGCCAGCACCCATCGGCCCAACAAGTATCAAATTTCGCACAGAATCAACGACTCACAGCAATCGCCTGGTCACTCATGATACGCGGAGTCAGGAAGACCAGCAGCTCAGATTTTTTTTCTTGTACGACATCGCGCTTAAACAGCCGCCCAACATACGGCACATCGCCCAAAAATGGCACCTTATCGACCACTTTACTTTGCACCGTCGAGTACACCCCGCCAATCACGATGGTCTCCCCATCACCCACCTGAACCTTGGCGTTGACCTCATTCTTCCGTATCGGCGGCACCTGAGCCTGGGCATTGAGGTAATCAGGCTCATCCTTGGTCACCTTGACGGCCATCACCACACGGTTGTCCGCCATGATCTGCGGCGTCACTTCAAGCGACAGAGACGCCTCGCGAAAGGTGATCGAGGTGGTGCCATTGGCGCCCGACTCCTGATAAGGCACCTCGGTCCCTTTGAGGATCCGTGCAGTTTCTCGGTCAGCAGTCACCACCTTGGGCTGCGAGATGATCTCCCCGTTACCGGATTTTTCCATCGCAGTGAGCTCAAGGTCCAGCAATTGGCTGTCACGAACCAGCCCCAAGCCGATGCCCGAGCTCGCCCGTTCCGCCCCAAGGTCGACAAAAGGCCGCCCCACCTCACCCGGCCCGTAGAGCGCCACGCCAGCACCCAGGCTCAACTCGCCACCCCAGCGAATGCCAAAGCTTTTCTCGTAGTCGACATTGGCCTCAACGATCCTTGCCTCGATCAGCACCTGACGCACAGGCACGTCCAGTTGCGCGACGAGCTGGCGCAACGCGTCAAGGCGCGCCGAAGTCTGGTTCGCGAGAATCGTGTTGGTGCGTTCATCAATCACGATCGCACCGCGCTCAGCGCCTGCTGCATCCCCTGTGAACAAGCCCAGGTAGAGCTCAGCGATATCTGCCGCCCTGGCATGCGTGACCTGCAACACCTCACGCTGCAATGTCGCCAGACCCGCCAATTCTTCCAGCGGTGCCACCATCAGCACATTACCGTCCAGGCGCCTGCCAAGCCCCTTGCTGCGTAACACCAGGTCCAACGCGTGATCCCAAGGCACGTCCTGCAAGCGCAGGGTGACAGTGCCCTGCACCGCGTCGCTGGTGACCAGATTCAGCTCGGTGAAATCGGCCAGCACCTGCAACACCGAACGCACCTCGACATCCTGAAAGTTCAGCGACAATGGCTCCCCAACATAAGGGCCTGTCGATACAGCCGCACGCAGATCTGTGTCTGCCATGACTAAAAAGAGCACACCAAACACCCAACACCGCTTGCTCATCCATGACCTCCAGTGTCAGCGACCGTCTACTCGGTCTGCCTGCTTCAACACAAGGGTTCGGGGCCGCTCAAGCCAGCCCCTGCCCTCAATGAACACTTGCTCGACAAGCTCCACTTGATGCTCGCTGATGGCCACGACGCGTCCGTGATCAGGCCCCAAGCGATCCTCCAACTGAATACGGTGTATCGAACCCGCCCCTCTTAACAGAGCCACTCTCCCCTGCCGGCCGCGCAGGCTGCCGACCATTTCAAACTGCTCAAGCGCAAGCCGCTCAAGCAGCGTGCGCGACTCAAGTGGCTCAACGGCAGCAAACGGATCTTGTGGCAATGGCGCTGAAGCGTCGGCGATCACCGGCAACAGGGCAGGCTCCAGCGCCTGAGACTGATCACCAGCACGATAGGTACTGGCAAGCAGGCGCAGCTGCAGTTGCCCCGGTGCCTTCGCCTCTGCCGGGGCCAGTTGCAACGACGTCAAGGTGACGATACGGGACAGCCCGGCCAGACCGGCGAGCAAGGCCGTCAGTTGTGGATAAGCGCCTATGGCGTTCAATTCCAGCGGCTGTTCGACAAAATAGGCATGAGGCACCTCATCAAGCAGCTTGAACTGCTCGACCCAAAGCCCGTCGCCCAGCCGCGCGACATCCTCCAGCAACCGTGCAGCATCGCCCTGCTGCAACCGCTGCCTTGCAGACTCAAGACGGTGCTGCAAGGCATCGATCTGCTGGTGATAGCCCTCCGAAAGCGCGGCCTGCACCGACTTTTCGGCAATTTCGCCCCTGAGCGCTACCTCTCGGCCCATGGAGCGCTCAAGATCCAGCAGCCCATCACGTACCTGAACCCCGTAGCCTAACCCTGTCACGGCAGCCAAGGAGGCTGCCAGCAGCGCGGCCTTCGCCCGCCAGGACCAACTGCCCAGCACGCCCCACTCCAAACCGGCAAGCATTGCCAGCCGGCTCATGGCGCAGGCTCCGAATCAGCCAACTGCACGCCCACCAGCAGCTGAAAGGCCACCCCCGTTCCGATCGACTGCACATCCTGCAGCTCAGGCCTCTGCAAGCCCGGTACGGTGCCAAGGTTACGCAGGAAGCGGGCAACCGCTGCACTTGAAGGGGCCAACCCCGAGACGTTCAACTGCGCAGCCTCAAAGAGCAATCCGGTGAGCTGTACACCCTGCGGCACGGCGTAAACCAAACGCTCAAGCACGTCGAATCCCTGGCCCTCCTGCAACACCTCAACGTCCTGTAACTGCTCCAGCAAGGCATCACGTTGCTCTGCCAGATCGGACAGGCGGGCGATCAACTCATCAAGCTGCTCACTGTCTTGTTGCAACCCGGCATTGCGCGCCTCCTGTCCGCTTAGCCGCCGTTCGACCGCACGATCCACCAGGTACACACCTGCGCCCCCCAGCACGAGGGTTGCAACCAGCATTACCTGCAACTGCTTACCCCGTGCCTGGCGCCTGGCCTCGCGCCACGGCAGCAGGTTGACCCGCCGCATCAGTCAAAGCTCCTGCGCGCAAGGCCGCTGGCAATCGCCAGGCAAGGCGCCGCTGCACGCAATGCGCCATCCCGCACACCGGGCATGCCGTCAAAGGGGTCAAGCACCGAGCAGGCAATACCCAACCTCGGCTGCAACTGCTCGGCAAGCGCCGCAATGGCACCAGTACCCACCAACAGCAACTGCTCCGGCATTGATCCGCGGCCACGCTCCAGGCTATCCAGCAACCAGTGGTCGAGCGCACGCACAATGGACTCCAACTGCAGGGCCGCATCCCCGCCCCGTAATTCGTCCCGACGGTGTTCACCGGCCTCGCGCAGATGATGAAAGACAAGATGGTCTGTCTCGACCACTAGCACCGCAGACACCTCACCTGACGCCCGACAGGCAACCCGCTGCAAGGCATGGCTGTCGATATCGACAACCTGTGGGCACAGGCCAGCCAGCGCCAGGACCTCCTCGATCACCTCCAGCGCATCCCAGCGGCATACCGCTACCGCCACATCGAGCGCGCCCGGTGCCTGCGCATTGACACCCATCACTTGAAAGTCGATGGCAGCATCATCGAGCGGGTAAGGGATGCTGCCTGCAAGCTCGTCAGACAAACGGTTAGCCATTTCCGCCTCACCGAGCCCACGCGGCAACGTCACCTCACAACACATGACCGCCGATGCCGGCAGCGACAGTGCGGCATCAACCGCTGTAGCACCACTGCGCCTGAATGCCTGGGCCAACGCCGCTGCG
Source organism: Pseudomonas defluvii (assembly GCF_001695625.1). Classification (GTDB taxonomy): domain Bacteria; phylum Pseudomonadota; class Gammaproteobacteria; order Pseudomonadales; family Pseudomonadaceae; genus Aquipseudomonas; species Aquipseudomonas defluvii. Next base: position 45,341 of record NZ_MBPN01000009.1, on the reverse strand, counting down.
ATCACATCAAGCGCCACCATGCGCCCATCGATCACCGCCCCAGCAGCCAGTGGCTCAATCGCCCAGGCGCGCACTGCGCAACCGCCCCCACGACGCTCCAGTTGCACTAGGCGTACGGCAGTAGCGACAATTTCAATACCCAAAAGTGAACCGGCATCCTTGCCGAAACGTCCAAACATTGGCTTTCCCTATTTTTATAGTCACCATCCACCGCGCAGCGCTTGCGCCAGCGGCAATCGAGCACCTTGACAAGAGCTCGCATAACGCGCCGAGGTGAAATTTGCTTATAATGCCCAGCGTTTTTTGACGTCTGCCGGGCCTGTGCTCAACTCACTCCTCTACCTGGACACCCCAAAGCCTTGATACGCCTGCTGAAGTTCTTCTGGTGGTCTTTCGTCGCAGTCATTTGTGCGCTCGTACTCGGTCTGAGCGGCGCGTTTCTGTATCTTAGCCCCAGCTTGCCCTCGGTAGAGGCCCTCAGAAGCATCCAGTTGCAGATCCCCCTGCGGGTCTACAGCAGTGACGGCAAGCTCATCGCCGAGTTTGGCGAAATGCGTCGTTCACCCATCCGTTTTGCCGACATTCCGCCGCATTTCATCCAGGCATTGCTGGCTGCCGAAGACGACAACTTCGCCAATCACTACGGGGTCGACCCGAGCAGCCTGATGCGCGCTGCAACACAATTGATCAAGTCGGGCCACATCCAGAGTGGCGGCAGCACCATCACCATGCAGGTGGCGAAGAACTTCTTCCTGAGCAGCGAGCGCAGCTTCTCGCGCAAGACCAACGAAATTCTCCTGGCCCTGCAGATCGAGCGCGAACTGACCAAAGATGAAATCCTTGAGCTGTACGTGAACAAGATCTACCTGGGTAACCGCGCCTACGGCATTGAAGCCGCAGCCCAGGTTTACTACGGCAAATCGATTCGTGACGTAAGCCTGGCGCAAATGGCGATGATCGCCGGCCTGCCCAAGGCGCCCTCGCGCTTCAACCCGCTGGCCAATCCGGTACGCGCCAAAGAGCGCCGCGACTGGATCCTCGGCCGTATGTACAAGCTTGGCAAAATCGACGAAGCCAGCTACCTGAGCGCGTTGGCTGAGCCGATCAACGCCAGCTACCACGTACCGACCCCCGAAGTGAACGCGCCCTACATTGCCGAGATGGCCCGCGCCGAGATGGTTGGCCGCTACGGCAGCGACGCCTACACAGAAGGTTTCCGGGTGACGGTTACCGTCCCTAGCGACCTCCAGGAAATGGCCAACAATGCCGTACTGGAAGGGCTGCTCGCCTATGACCAACGTCACGGCTACCGCGGACCGGAATCGCGCCTGCCCGGTAAAACCCGAGCGGCATGGCTGCAGGAACTGAACAAGCAACGACCGCTGGGAGGCCTGGAGCCGGCTATCGTGACCCAGGTTGACAAGAGCGGCCTGCATGTCCTGACCCGCACCGGCGAAGAGCTGCCGGTTGCCTGGGACAGCATGAAATGGGCCCGCCCATTCCTCAGCACCAACAGCCAGGGCCGCAGCCCACAACAACCTGCAGATGTTGCCCAGATCGGCGACCTGATCCGGGTGCAACGCCTGAGCAGCGGCATCCTGAAGTTCAGCCAGGTACCCACAGCGCAGAGCGCACTGGTCTCGCTCGACCCCCACAGCGGCGCTATCCGCGCACTGGTCGGCGGGTTCTCCTTCGAGCAGAGCAACTACAACCGCGCCATGCAAGCCAAGCGTCAGCCAGGCTCAAGCTTCAAGCCATTCATCTACAGTGCTGCACTGGATAACGGCTACACCGCCGCCAGCCTGGTCAACGATGCCCCTATCGTGTTTGTCGACGAGTACCTGGACAAGGTCTGGCGCCCGAAGAACGACACCAACACCTTCCTTGGCCCGATCCGCCTGCGTGAGGCACTGTACAAGTCGCGCAACATGGTTTCGATCCGCCTGCTGCAGAGCATGGGCGTCGACACCACGATCGACTACATCACCAAGTTTGGCTTCAACAAACAGGACCTGCCACGCAACCTGTCGCTGGCCCTGGGCACGGCAACCCTGACCCCGATGGAGATCGCCACCGGCTGGAGCACCTTTGCCAACGGCGGCTACAAGATCGCCCCGTACCTGATCGAGCGCATCGAGAGCCGTAACGGCGAAACACTGTTCACTGCCAACCCGGCGCGCGTGCCGCAAGGTAATGAAGACCAGAACGGCATTGCCGCCCCCGAAGCCGGGCCAATCAGCGTCGATACCGCCAACCCTACGACCATGGTGCAAGCGCCAGTGATCGCGCCACGTATAATCGATGGCCGCACCGCGTACATCCTTACCAGCATGCTGGAAGACGTGATCAAGCGTGGCACCGGGCGCAGGGCGATGGTTCTGGGGCGAACCGACCTAGCCGGCAAGACAGGCACCACCAACGAAGCCAAGGATGCCTGGTTCTCTGGCTACAACGCCGACTACACCACCACGGTGTGGACGGGCTTCGACCAGCCCGAGACCCTCGGCCATCGCGAGTATGGCGGCACGGTAGCCCTGCCGATCTGGATCAACTTCATGGGCGCAGCGCTGAAGGACAAACCTGCGCACAGCCTGGCAGAGCCGGAGGGCATCCTCAGCCTGCGAATTGACCCGGCCAGTGGTCGTGCAGCGACACCTAGCACGCCAAACGCCTACTTTGAACTGTTCAAGGCTGAAGACTCACCGCCGTCAGTCAACGAACTGGGCAACAGCAATCTGCCGGGGAGCCCGCTGCCCGCAGATGAAGCGGCTCCGATCGACCTGTTCTGACGCCATAGCAACCGTACTCCTACACCGCAGGAGTACGGCTCTTGCAGGCGACGGCGTCATCGTTGGGGTACAAGCCCTATCGCGGCGCCTGCATCGCAGGCAAGCCTGATCCTACAGAGATGCACTGTTCTGCGCGGATTCCTGTGGGAGTTGGCTTGCCAACGATGCAGGCGCCGCGGCCTCGCTGGCACCGCGCCGATGCCAGCGCAGGCAAGCCTGCCCCTACAGGTGCGGGATGCAGGCTTGCCCGCGATGGCTTCTACGGCGCACAAAAAAAGCCCCGGTGCTCACGCGCCGGGGCTTTTTGCTGGAGCGCTACAACGGCTTAGCCGTTGAACACGTCATCCACGCTTTTCAGCGGGTAGTTCTTCGGATACGGCAGGGTTGCTACACCAGTCTCGATCGCAGCCTTGGCCACAGCATCGGAGATCACGGTGATCAGGCGAGCATCCATTGGCTTCGGAATGATGTACTCACGACCGAACTCCAGCGCGATACCGCCGTAGGCGTCGCACACTTCCTTCGGCACTGGCAGCTTGGCCAGCTCACGCAGGGCGTTGGCAGCAGCGATCTTCATCTCTTCGTTGATGCGCTTGGCGCGAACGTCCAGGGCACCACGGAAGATGAACGGGAAGCCCAGTACGTTGTTGACCTGGTTCGGGTAGTCCGAACGGCCGGTGGCCATGATCACATCGTTGCGGGTGGCGTGAGCCAGTTCCGGCGAGATCTCTGGATCCGGGTTGGAGCAGGCGAACACGATCGGGTTGGCCGCCATGCGCTTGAGGTCTTCAGCGCTCAGCAGGTTCGGGCCGGACAGGCCTACGAACACGTCAGCGCCTTCCAGCGCTTCGGACAGGGTGCGCTTCTCGGTAGCGTGAGCGAACACCGCCTTGTACTGGTTCAGGTCGTCACGGCCAGCGTGGATAACGCCAGTACGGTCAACCATGAAGATGTTTTCGATCTGCGCACCCATGCTCACCAGCAGCTTCATGCAGGAGATGGCAGCAGCGCCGGCGCCCAGGCAGACGATTTTCGCCTCGCCCAAGGTTTTGCCAGCGATTTCCAGGGCGTTGATCATGCCCGCAGCGGTCACGATCGCAGTACCGTGCTGGTCATCGTGGAATACCGGGATGTCGCACTGCTCGATCAGAGCACGTTCGATCTCAAAGCACTCTGGCGCCTTGATGTCTTCCAGGTTGATACCACCGAAGGTGATGGAGATACGCTTGACGGTGTCGATGAACGCCTGTGGGCTTTCCGAGTCGACTTCGATGTCGAACACATCGATACCGGCGAAACGCTTGAACAGAACACCCTTGCCTTCCATGACAGGCTTGGAAGCCAGAGGGCCCAGGTTACCCAGGCCGAGGATGGCAGTGCCGTCGGAAATGACTGCTACCAGATTGCCCTTGCCGGTGTACTTGTAGGCCAGCTCTGGATCGCGAGCGATTTCACGTACCGGCTCGGCGACGCCCGGGCTGTAGGCCAGGGCCAGGTCGCGAGCAGTCGCAGTAGGCTTGGTGAGCTCGACGCTCAGTTTCCCCGGACGAGGCTGAGCATGGTATTCGAGAGCGGCAGTTTTCAAATCTGACATGATGGGCATTCCGCTTTTACTGTTCTGACGAGCCGCCGAGGATACGCAAAGAGCAAGGGGCCGACAAGACTGCCCGGTCACTAGTGTCAAGGCCTTTAACCTACGACTTTCAGCCAAGAGCCGCGTCCTGCAAGGCTTTCAGTGTGTACAATTTATTTTAAAAATGTCCACAATTTTTACTTAATCAACCCGCTCGAGCATGCTTGGGTCAGTCAGCGGCAGCAACCAACGCGCCTGCCCCGATTTCAGCCCGCCTTTGCGGGAACGATCCAGCACCCAACCCCGTGCTTCGACCTTGCGCCCCTTGAGACCCTCAAAAAAGGACGATGGGAAGTCACCCTGCAAGCGCGGGCTGACCTGAAGCACCAGTCCCTCGTCGATTTCGATCCAGACGCCGCCACGGTTACGCTCAATGCCCCGAACCCGGCCAGTAATCAGCGCAAAGCCCGACTGTTCGATTTGCCCGGCAGTACGCACTGCAGGTGCGCGCCAAAGCCCCAGCCCCGCCTGGCGAGCCACTCGCTCGGCGTCCTGCTGGCACGTCACCAGCGCAACGTTAGGCGCCACTGCCACGCGATAGCCCAAGCCTTCAGCCAACAACTGCGCCTCAATATTGTCGCCATTGCGTGTGTAGATATGTGCAAGTGTACGCCCATACTTGTCGCGACCTTGCACGCCGGGCTGCAGGCCAATACGCCCGCCACTGGCCTTGACCAACGCTTGCAGGCGTTGCCGGGCAGCTTCGGCAAACGGTTCACTGCTGCGGCCTTTGCGACCGATTTCCGGGGCATTTACCCCAATCAGGCGCACGCTGCGCCCATCCTCCAGACGCACGGTATCGCCATCGACCACCTGCGTGACGCTGACCGACTGTACGCCGGCCGGGGCAGGACAGAACGCCAGGGCGACGCCCTGCCAAATCGCGCCCATAAAAAAGGCGCCCACGAGGGACGCCTTCTTCAGCAGCATTGACAGGCCCACAGGGGCTAGCCTTGCGCGCAATCTTACTTCTTGGCACCGAACATGCCGAAGCGATCGGCGAACTTCTGTACGCGGCCGCCAGTGTCCAGTACTTTTTGCTTACCGGTGTAGAACGGGTGGCACAGCGAGCACACGTCGAGGCTCAGTGGCTTGCACAGAGTCGAACGGGTTTCGATGACAGCGCCGCAGCTGCAGGTGGCAGTAACGGCTTCGTATGTTGGATGAATTTCTGGCTTCATGGTCACTTCCTCGACTGCGTGCCGCCATCCAACACCATTGTTGAATACCGCACGTAATTAGGCGGCGAATAATACCAGAGCCGACGGTCGACGCAAGTTGTCGCTTGCACCGGCGGTCGTCTGCTAGGCTCGGCGGTCCAGGAATCCCCCTTCAGAGAAATTACCGCGTGTCCGACGTCATTCTGCGCCTTGCTCTGCCCTCGCCCCTGCGGCGACTGTTCGACTACAGGGCCCCAGCGAGCATGGCCCGCGTCGAACTGACACCCGGCATGCGCATTCGTGTGCCATTCGGTCGGCGCGAAATGATCGGCATCCTGGTGGAGGTCTGCGACCACAGTGACGTCCCAGCCGACAAGCTCAAGCCCGCCATCGCGCTGCTCGATCCGGTCTCTCCACTGCCGCCAGCCTTCTTCAAGCTGTGCCTGTGGACCGCGCAGTACTACCAGCACAGCCTGGGCGACACCTTCAGCTGGGCGCTGCCGGTGTTTCTGCGCCAGGGTGAACCGGCCGAAGCGCGGCAGGAGCGCTTCTGGCAGATTGCACCTGGCGCACGCCTGGACGACCCGCGCATTGCCCGGGCACCACGCCAACGCGAAGCATTGTCGACCCTGGCCCAGCACCCGCACGGCGTCGCCCACGGCCTGCTCGGCAAACTGGGCCTGAACAAAGACAGCCTTGACCTGCTGCTGAGCAAAGAACTGGTGCAGGTTGAAGTACGCCGCCATGCGCCGCAACAGCGCCATGAGCATTGGCTGGCACAACCGGAACTGCCGCTCAACGAGGAACAGCACGCCGCCTTCAACGCCGTGCGAGCCGGTTTCGACAGCTTCCACGCCTTCCTCCTTGCTGGTGTCACCGGCAGCGGCAAGACCGAGGTTTACCTGCAACTGATCCGTGAAGCCCTGGAAGCCGGCAAACAGGCGCTGATTCTGATCCCCGAGATCAACCTTGGCCCACAGACCCTGGCCCGCTTCGAGCAGCGCTTCAATGCCCGCATCGCCTTATTGCACTCCGCGGTCAACGATCGCGAACGCCTGGATGCCTGGCTGGCGGCCCGCGATGGCGAGGCCGACATCATCATCGGCACCCGTTCAGCCCTGTTCACCCCCATGAAGAACCCGGGGCTGATCATCATTGATGAAGAGCATGACGGCTCCTATAAACAGCAAGAAGGCCTGCGTTACCACGCACGCGACCTGGCACTGGTACGCGCTCGCCAGGAAAACATCCCGATCGTGCTGGGCTCCGCCACGCCATCGCTGGAAAGCCTGCACAATGCCTACACGGGTCGCTACGGCCTGCTGCGCCTGAACCACCGCGCCGGAGGTGCCCAGGCACCGCGTTTTCTGCGTCTGGACGTCAAGAGTCGCCCACTGGATAGCGGCATCAGCGGCCCGATGCAACAAGCCATCGGCCAGACACTCGCAGCGGGGCAGCAGGTACTGGTGTTCCTCAACCGCCGAGGCTTTGCCCCGACACTGCTCTGCCACGATTGCGGCTGGATGTCCGAGTGCCCGCGCTGCGATGCGCGGATGACCGTTCACCAGCGCTCCGGCGAGTTGCGCTGCCACCATTGCGGCTATGAAGAGCGCATGCCTCGCCAGTGCCCACAATGCAACAAGGTCGACCTGCGCCCGGTCGGCGCCGGCACCGAGCGCGCCGAAGAACGCCTGAGCATCCTGTTTCCGGACTACCCGGTGCTACGCGTCGACCGCGACAGCACCTCGCGCAAGGATGCGATGAACCAGTTGTTTGCCACCATCCAGCGCGGTCAGCCGTGCATTCTGGTCGGCACCCAGATGCTGGCCAAGGGTCACCACTTCCCGAGGGTCACGCTGGTTGCCATTCTCGATGCCGATGGTGGACTGTTTTCCGGCGATTTCCGCGCCAGCGAGCGCATGGCCCAGTTGATCGTTCAAGTTGCGGGCCGCGCAGGGCGCGCAGAAGAGCCCGGCAGAGTCATTATCCAGACCCACCTGGCCGACCATCCACTGCTGGTGCAACTGACCGAACAAGGCTACTTCGCCTTTGCCGAGCAGGCCCTGAGCGAGCGCCGTGCAGCCGGCCTGCCACCCTTCGCACACCTTGCCCTGCTGCGCGCCGAAGCCCACAAGCCGGGGCAGGCCGAGGGCTTTCTCGATGAAGCCTGCGCCGCCGCCGAACAACTGCTGGCCGAGCACAACCTGCATGGCATCGAGCTGCTCGGGCCAGTACCTGCGCCAATGGAGCGTCGGGCCGGTCGTTACCGCGCACAGTTGCTGCTGCAGGCCAACGCACGCGCGCCGCTGCATCGGCTGATCAATGCCTGGCTGCTATTGTTGGAACACATGCCCAGCGGGCGGCAGGTACGCTGGTCGCTGGATGTGGACCCGGTCGACCTCTACTGACCCATCCGGCCTCATCGTCGACGAGGCCGGTTTGAGTACGTATTGCAGAGGATCGAACGCAAGACAGCCCCAAAGGTTGGCAAGCTCGTGCCAGCAACGGATAATGTTCAGTTTTTCCACCTGCGCATCCAAGCGCCGCCGCGCTTGCGGTCGAAAGAGAATCCCATGAAAGACACCATTCGCCAGCTGATCCAGCAAGCCCTCACCCAACTCGTCACCGACGGTGTGCTGCCTGAAGGGCTTACGCCGGCGATCCAGGTGGAAAACGCCCGGGACAAGACCCACGGCGACTTCGCCAGCAATATCGCGATGATGCTGGCCAAGCCGGCCGGCATGAAGCCACGCGACCTGGCCGAAAAAATCATCGCGGCCCTGCCCGCCGATGCCCAGGTCAGCAAAGTGGAAATCGCCGGCCCCGGCTTCCTGAACTTCTTCCAGAATACCCAGGCCCTGGCGTCACGCCTCGACGCCGCGCTGGCCGACAGCAAACTTGGCGTACAGAAAGCCGGCCCACAACAGAAAGTGGTCGTTGACCTGTCGGCACCCAACCTGGCCAAAGAGATGCACGTTGGCCACCTGCGCTCGACCATCATCGGCGATGCCGTCGCCCGCGTACTCGAGTTCCTCGGCGACAACGTGATCCGGCAGAACCACGTCGGCGACTGGGGCACCCAGTTCGGCATGCTGATGGCCTATCTGGAAGAAAACCCGATCACCAGCGACGAGCTGTCGGACCTGGAAAACTTCTACCGCGCCGCGAAAAAGCGCTTCGACGAGTCCGAAGCCTTCGCCGACCGCGCGCGCGGCCTGGTGGTCAAGCTGCAAGCCGGTGACGCCGAATGCCTGAAGCTGTGGACCCGCTTCAAGGACATCTCGCTGTCGCACTGCCAGAAGACCTACGAGCAGCTCAACGTCAAACTGACCATGGCTGACGTCATGGGCGAAAGCGCCTACAACGACGACCTGATCAACGTGGTCAACGACCTCAAGGCCAAGGGCCTGCTGGTCGAAAGCAACGGTGCCCAGTGCGTATTCCTCGAAGAGTACAAGACCGCCGACGGCGACCCACTGCCGGTGATCGTGCAGAAGGCCGATGGCGGCTACCTGTACGCGACCACTGACCTGGCAGCCGTGCGCTACCGCAGCAACGTCCTCAAGGCCGACCGCGCCCTGTATTTCGTTGACCAGCGCCAGGCACTGCACTTCCAGCAGGTGTTCGAAGTCGCCCGCCGCGCTGGCTTCGTCGGTAACGACATGATCATGGAGCACATGGGCTTCGGCACCATGAACGGCGCCGATGGCCGCCCGTTCAAGACCCGCGACGGCGGCACGGTCAAGCTGATCGACCTGCTCACCGAAGCCAAGGAACGTGCGTACACCCTGGTCAAGGAAAAGAACCCGCAACTGGCGGAAGATGAACTGCGCGCCATCGCCCAGGTTGTCGGTATCGACGCGGTGAAATACGCCGACCTGTCCAAGCACCGCACCAGCGACTACAGCTTCAACTTCGACCTGATGCTCAACTTCGAAGGCAACACCGCGCCTTACCTGCTGTACGCCTACACCCGCGTGGCGGGCGTATTCCGCAAGCTGGGCAAGGACTTCAGCGAAGTTGACGGCCATATCACCCTGCAAGCCGCCCAGGAACACGACCTCGCGGCGCGCCTGGCGCAATTCGGCGAAACCCTGAACAACGTTGCTGAAAAAGGTACGCCGCACGTGCTTTGCAGCTACCTGTACGACGTCGCCGGCCTGTTCTCCAGCTTCTATGAGAACTGCCCGATCCTGGCCGCCGAAACGGCCGAACAGCAACAGAGCCGCCTGCGCCTGGCCGCACTGACCGGTCGCACCCTCAAGCAGGGCCTGGAACTGCTGGGCCTGGAAACCCTGGAGCGCATGTAAGGTGGCAGCCAAGAAAAAGCCCGCCCCCAAGCGCGGCGCCAGCCGCTATCAGGCACCGGAGAAGAAACCGATCCCCGGCTGGCTGTGGCTGGCTGTCGGCCTGACCGTGGGCGCGTTCATTGTCTTTCTGATGAAGCTTGATCCGAGCACCGACGAGGTCAAGCGGAGCAAGCCCGAACAGCAGAAAGCCGAGCGCGCTGCCGAAGCGAACAAGACACCGCCCAGCCCACAGCAACCGGTGAAGCCGAAATACGACTTCTACACCTTGCTGCCAGAGTCGGAAGTCATCGTGCCGCCGGAAGCCGTACCGGAGAAAACCCCGCCGGTACCCGCCCAGCCACAGCAGCCGGTGACACCGGCTGAAGCCGCGAAGATCGACACCGCCAGGGCCCAGGCCGCACTGCTGGGGCAAACGCCGCCACCGCCACCTCCCGTGGTGAAACCGGCAGCGACCACCCAGTTCTTCCTGCAGGCCGGCTCGTTCCGCAAGCAGGCTGACGCCGACAAGGTCCGTGCGCAGATCATCCTGCTCGGCCAGGCCGTGCAGGTCGAGTCCGGCATGGTCCGCGACGAAACCTGGTACCGCGTGCTGGTGGGCCCGTTCAGCAACCGCGAACAATTGACCGTGGCCCAAAAGCAGTTGGCCGGTAGCGGCTTCAACAACCTGCTCTTGCAGCAGCGCCAAAACCGCCAGTAAGCCCCCTCGCCCAGCGGCGCCTTAGCGCCGTTGGGCGTTTCTCAGCGACACCTGGTCGTTCAGGGTCCAGAAGTCGTACAGCACGCCCACCAGAAACAGACCGCCCGTCACCAGGTAGATCAGGCCACTGATCCATTTGCCCTGGTACATGCGATGCACGCCAAACACCCCAAGAAACGTCAGCAGAATCCAGGCGATGTTGTAATCCAAAGGCCCAGAGTGAAAGCGCAAGTCGGCTTCACGGTCCATCGACGGGATCAGGAACAGGTCGATCAACCAGCCGATGCCGAGCAACCCCAGGGTAAAGAACCAGATTGTGCCTGTGACTGGCTTGCCATAGTAAAAGCGGTGCGCACCGAGAAAACCGAAGCACCACAGCAGATAGCCTACAACCTTGCTGTGCGTGTCATGGAAGGGTGGGCTCTGTTGATAACTGTTCATTCGTAGCCTCAGCGGGTTATGTGAAAATTTTCTAAACAAAAATGTGACTTTTCAGTAGCAAGCCGACGTATGGTGCCGTCGAAATCGACCAACGGGGCAGATCCGCGCAAAAAAGCTGTTATAAAGTTGCGCGCTAACCAACAAGAGCCCTGCCTATGCGTCCCCTTTTCAAGACATGGCTGACTATTTGCTTATTATTGCCCCTGGCCGCCCACGCCACCAATCGTGAGCAACGTCTTCCTAATGGCTTCTCTGGCTATACCGCCAATGCCACCGGCGTACACGCCAACAAAGGTTCGGCATCACCGATCCACTATGCCAACCGTAGTGCAAAACCGACAAAATCAACGGCCAACCTGTCGGCCAAGCAAAGCAGCGATGTGCTGAGCCGCGCCGTCAACGCGCTGGGCACCCCCTATCGCTGGGGTGGCAGCAGCCCAAGCAAAGGCTTCGACTGCAGCGGCCTGGTCAAGTACGCCTTCAACGATATCGATGAAGTCGACCTGCCTCGCACCTCCAACGCCATGGCCAGCGGCCACGGCATCAAGGTCGATAAAAAAGACCTGAAACCGGGCGACTTGCTGTTCTTCAACATCAAGAGCCGCAAGGTCAACCACGTTGCCATTTACCTGGGCAACGACCGCTTCATCCATGCGCCACGCACCGGCAAGCGCGTCAGCATTGATACGCTGAACAAGCCTTACTGGCAGAACCATTATGTGGTTGCAAAGCGCGTACTGCCCAAGGACCAGCAACAGCTGAACCTGGCCAAGCGCTAAAACCCACCGGGCGCGCATCCCACCGCCCGGCGCGTATCAGCACTGATCTCCCCCCTTGCCATCAGACCCTGCAGACAACTGTCCAGGGTCTGCATGCCCAGCGCCCCGCCGGTCTGGATTGCAGACTGGATCTGCACCACTTTCCCCTCCCTGATCAAATTGCGAATCGCCGGCGTCGCCAGCATGATCTCGTGCGCGGCCACCCGGCCACCACCTGGTTTGCGCACCAGCACCTGGGAGACCACCGCCTGCAGGGACTCCGCCAGCATCGCGCGCACCAATTGCTTTTCCTCGGCAGCAAATACATCGACGATCCGGTCAACGGTTTTCGCTGCCGAGCCCGTATGCAGGGTGGCCAGCACCAGATGCCCGGTTTCGGCCGCCGTCAGGGCCAGGCGAATCGTCTCCAGGTCCCTCAATTCCCCCAGCATGATCACATCCGGGTCCTGACGCAGGGCGGCCCGTAGCGCCGCCGCAAAACTGTGACTGTGACGCTGTACCTCACGCTGGCTGATCCGTCCACGCACCGGGCTGTGGATAAACTCGATCGGGTCTTCGACCGTGAGAATATGCAGGGCGCGCTCGCGGTTCAGGTGATCAATCAAGGCTGCCAGGGTGGTGGACTTTCCCGAGCCGGTGGGCCCGGTCACCAATACAAGCCCACTACGCAGTTCGGCGATTTGCCGGAAAACAGCCCCCAGCCCCAACTCAGCCAGGCCACGCACCGATGAGGGGATCAACCGGAATACCGCCCCCACGCCCTGCAACTGCTCGAAGGCATTTACCCTGAAGCGCCCTACCCCCGCCATGGCAAAGGAGAAATCGAGATCCTGAAGGGTTTTGAAATCCTTTTTTTGCTGATCCGTCATGATTTGCGCGATTAACGCCCGCGCCTGATCAGGCTCAAGCGGCGGCAAATCCAGTCGCAGCATCTCGCCATCCAGGCGGATCATTGGCACATCACCCGCAGCCAGGTGCAGGTCCGAGGCCCCCTCCTTGACAGCAAGGGCCAGCAGTTCAGTCACATCCATAAGACTCCCCAAACACCGCCAAGCAGGTAGAATGCCGCAGACCCAAAGAGCCGCTGGCATCGATCATGTCCACCATAGCAGACAACATTTCCACCCTCGCCGAGCGCATCCACCGTGCCGCCGAGGCTGCCGGGCGAGATCCGGCCAGCATCAAGCTGCTGGCCGTGAGCAAAACCAAACCTGCCGCCGCCGTGCGCGAAGCCTTCGCTGCAGGCCTGCGCGACATGGGCGAGAACTACCTGCAGGAAGCCCTGGGCAAACAGGCCGAATTGACCGACCTGCCCTTGACCTGGCACTTCATCGGCCCCATTCAGTCGAACAAGACGCGCGCTATCGCCGAGCACTTCGACTGGGTACATTCCGTGGATCGCCTGAAAATCGCTCAACGCCTTTCCGAGCAGCGCCCTGAATCGCTGGAACCATTGAACATCTGTATTCAGGTCAATGTCAGTGGCGAAGACAGCAAGTCCGGCTGCACCCCGGAGGAACTGCCCGCGCTGGCCGCTGCTATCGCGGTGCTACCACGGCTGAAGCTGCGTGGCTTGATGGCGATACCCGAGCCCACCGAAGACCGCACCGCGCAGGACGCAGCCTTTGCCAAGGTACGCGACCTGCAGGCCAGCCTGGGCTTGCCACTCGACACGTTATCCATGGGCATGAGCCACGACCTGGAGTCGGCGATTGCACAGGGTGCAACCTGGGTGCGCATCGGTACCGCGCTGTTTGGCGCCCGTGACTACAGCCAACCCTGACCCTGCTTTACTCACCTTTTTCGACAAGGACCTGACATGAGCAAGACTCGTATTGCCTTTATCGGTGCCGGCAACATGGCCGCCAGCCTGATCGGCGGCCTGCGCGCACAGGGCCTGGAGGCTGCGCAGATTCGCGCCAGCGACCCTGGCGCCGAACAACGCGCCAAAGTTCACGCCGAACACGGCATCGAGATGTTCGCCGACAATGCCGAGGCCATCGACGGCGCCGACGTGATCGTGCTGGCCGTCAAACCGCAGGCCATGAAAGCCGTTTGCCTGGCCCTGCAACCCAACCTCAAGCCAAACCAGCTGGTCGTCTCGATTGCTGCCGGCATCACCTGCGCCAGCATGAACCAATGGCTTGGCGCCCAGCCGATCGTACGCTGCATGCCCAACACCCCAGCGCTACTGCGTCAGGGCGTCAGCGGCCTGTTCGCCACCGCCCAGGTCAGTGCCGAACAGCGCCAGCAGGCCGAACAACTGCTCTCGGCCGTAGGCATCGCACTGTGGCTGGAACAGGAACAGCAACTGGACGCCGTTACTGCCGTATCCGGCAGCGGCCCGGCCTACTTCTTTCTGCTGATCGAAGCCATGACTGCAGCCGGCGAGAAACTTGGCCTGCCACGTGAAACCGCAGCACGCCTGACCCTGCAGACCGCACTGGGTGCCGCGCAAATGGCAGTTACCAGTGATGTCGACGCAGCTGAATTGCGCCGTCGGGTGACCTCGCCAGCCGGCACCACGGAGGCGGCGATCAAGTCCTTCCAGGCTGATGGATTCGAAGCGCTGGTGGAAAAAGCGCTGGGCGCAGCTGCGCACCGCTCGGCCGAACTGGCCGAACAACTAGGCAACTAAGGAGCCGAAGATGATCGGACTGAACACCGCTGCAATCTACATTCTGCAGACCCTCGGCAGCCTGTTCCTGCTGGTCGTGATGCTGCGCTTCATCCTGCAGCTGGTTCGCGCAGACTTCTACAACCCGCTCAGCCAGTTTGCCGTACGCGCCACCCAGCCGCTGCTCAAACCGTTGCGCCGGATCATCCCCAGCCTGTTCGGCCTGGACATGTCGTCATTGCTGCTGGCACTGGCCGTGCAGCTGCTGCTGATGGGCCTGACCTTGTTGCTGGCCTACGGCACCACCGGCAACCCGGTACAGTTGCTGATCTGGTCGATCATTGGCGTCACCGCGCTGTTCTTGAAGATCTTCTTCTTCGCCCTGATCGTCAGCGTGATCCTGTCCTGGGTCGCACCGGGCAGCCACAACCCTGGTGCCGAACTGGTCAACCAGATCTGCGATCCGTTCCTGGCCCCGTTCCGTCGCCTGCTGCCAAACCTCGGCGGCCTGGATATTTCGCCGATCCTGGCGTTCATGGCGCTGAAACTGATCGACATGCTGGTCATCAACAACCTGGCAGCCATGACCGCAATGCCAGAGATCCTGCGCCTGCTGGTCTGATTTCAGGCCTGACGACACCACGCCCACAGAGGCGGCCTTGCCGACGATGAATTCACATGGCTTCGTCGGCAAGGCCAGCCATCTACCACGCGGCTTGCCCCCCACCCCAGCGGTCTTTAGACTTACGCCTCATTTAAGCGTGAGCAGGGTCGATGTCCACTGTCTTTCCCGAAGATTCGGTCGGTCTGGTAACACCGCAACTGGCGCACTTCAGCGATCCCCTGGCCTTGGCCTGCGGTCGTTCGCTGGCCGCCTACGACCTGATGTACGAAACCTACGGCACACTCAACAGCAGCGCGAGCAACGCCGTGCTGATCTGTCATGCCCTGTCGGGGCACCACCACGCGGCGGGCTACCACAGCGCCGACGACCGCAAGCCCGGATGGTGGGACAGTTGCATCGGCCCCGGCAAACCTATCGACACCAACCGTTTCTTCGTCGTCAGCCTGAACAACCTAGGCGGCTGTAACGGTTCCACCGGGCCAAGCAGCATAAACCCGGCGACCGGCAAGCCTTTTGGTGCCGAGTTCCCGGTGCTCACCGTGGAAGACTGGGTACACAGCCAGGCACGCCTGGCCGACCGGCTTGGCATCAGCACCTGGGCGGCGGTCGTTGGCGGCAGCCTCGGCGGCATGCAGGCGCTGCAGTGGACCATCAGTTACCCCGAGCGGGTACGCCACTGCCTGACCATCGCTTCGGCACCGAAACTCTCGGCACAGAACATCGCCTTCAACGAAGTGGCGCGCCAGGCCATCCTGTCCGACCCGGAGTTCCACGGCGGTTACTTCCAGGAGCACGGGGTAATCCCCAAGCGCGGCCTGATGCTGGCGCGCATGGTCGGGCACATTACCTACCTGTCCGATGACTCGATGGGCGAGAAGTTTGGCCGCGAACTGAAAAGCGACAAGCTCAACTACGACTTCCACAGCGTGGAATTCCAGGTTGAAAGCTACCTGCGCTATCAGGGCGAAGAATTTTCGGGGCGTTTCGACGCCAACACCTACCTGTTGATGACCAAGGCCCTGGACTACTACGACCCGGCCGCCGCCCACGGGGGTGACCTGGCCGCGACCCTGGCCGGCGTCAAAGCCGATTTCTGCGTGATGTCGTTCACCACCGACTGGCGCTTCTCGCCCGCCCGCTCGCGGGAGATCGTCGACGCACTGATGGCCGCGAAGAAAAACGTCTGCTACCTGGAGATCGATGCACCACAAGGCCACGATGCCTTCCTGATCCCGATCCCACGGTACCTGCAGGCCTTCTCCCGCTACATGAACCGCATTGCCCTCTGAGGACCCCATGAGAGCCGATCTGGAAATCATCCAAGACTGGATCCCCGCTGGCAGCCGGGTACTCGACCTTGGCTGCGGTAATGGCGAGCTACTGGCTTCGCTGCGCGCCAACAAACAGGTAACCGGCTACGGCCTGGAAATCGACCCCGACAACATCGCCGAGTGCGTGGCCAAGGGTGTCAACGTCATCGAACAGGACCTCGACAAGGGCCTGGGCAACTTTGCCAGCAACAGCTTCGATGTCGTGGTCATGACCCAGGCCCTGCAGGCTGTCGAATACCCGGACCGGATTCTCGACGAAATGCTGCGGGTCGGTCGCCAGTGCATCATCACCTTCCCCAACTTCGGTCATTGGCGCTGCCGCTGGTACCTGGCGACCAAAGGTCGCATGCCGGTGTCGGACTTCATGCCGTATACCTGGTACAACACGCCGAACATCCACTTCTGCACCTTTGAAGACTTCGAGGCGCTGTGCCGCGAGCGCCGGGCACAAGTACTCG
Source organism: Pseudomonas defluvii (assembly GCF_001695625.1). Lineage (GTDB taxonomy): Bacteria > Pseudomonadota > Gammaproteobacteria > Pseudomonadales > Pseudomonadaceae > Aquipseudomonas > Aquipseudomonas defluvii. The sequence continues at coordinate 28,501 of NZ_MBPN01000009.1, read as the reverse complement.
ACCGCCTGGCAGTAGACCACTTGCACCGCCACGGGTGGGCAAGCAAGCTTTGGCCTAATCTACTAGGTGAGATCGGCATTTACCGTGTCAACAGCCCGGGCCTGCAGGAACATCAGGTCGCGGTTTAACCCCGCCCTTTTCGAGGAGTACGATCATGCGCCGTCTAGTCCTGTTTCTATGCAGCCTGTGCCTGGCCATCCCGGTCCTGGCTGCCGATGCCGCCAAGCCCGAGCGCAAGGAAGTCTTCGGTGATGTGACCGTTCACTACAGCGTCTTCAACTCCGGCTTCCTGCAACCGGCGACGGCCCAGGCTGCTGGCCTTGTACGCAGCAAGAACCAGGGCGTGCTGAACATCACCGTTCTCAAGGACGGCAAGCCCAGCGCCGCCTCGGTCAGCGGCACGGTCAGTGACCTGACCAGCCGCAAGACCGACCTGACCTTCAAGCAGATCAATGATCAGGGCGCGACGTACTACATTGCCCAGTTCCCGGTGCAGCAGCCAGAAACCTATACCTTCACGGTCACTGTCGGTGCCGCTGGCAAAACCAACAGTTTCAGCTTTAACCAGGAAGTATTCCCAGGCGAATGATGACTTTTCCACAGCTCGTATTGGCCAGCCATAACGCCGGCAAACTGAAAGAACTCCAGGCCATGCTCGGCGACTCGGTTCAACTGCGTTCAATCGGTGAATTCAGTAGCGTAGAGCCCGAGGAAACCGGCCTGTCGTTCGTTGAGAATGCCATCCTCAAGGCCCGTAATGCGGCGCGTATTTCCGGGTTGCCGGCGTTGGCCGACGATTCAGGGCTGGCCGTGGACGCCCTCGGTGGCGCCCCAGGCATCTACTCGGCACGCTACGCCGATGGCCAGGGCGACGCAGCCAATAACGCCAAGCTGCTCGACGTTCTCAAGGACGTTCCGCACGACCAGCGCACGGCCCAGTTCGTTTGCGTGCTGGCACTGGTACGGCACGCTGACGATCCGCTACCCATTCTCTGCGAAGGTCTCTGGCACGGTCGCATCCTGACCGAAGCCAGCGGTGCCAACGGCTTTGGTTATGATCCGCTGTTCTGGGTGCCGGAACGCAACTGCTCGAGCGCCGAGCTGAACCCGATCGAGAAAAATCAGCTGAGCCACCGTGCTCGCGCCATGAGCCTGCTGCGACAGCGCCTGGGCTTGGCATGACCGAGCATTCACCAGCACAGCCTCTGCACCTGAGCGAGGCTGGCTTCAGCTCCCAGGCACCTCGGCTGGCGCTGCCACAGCTGCCACCCCTTGCGCTGTATATCCACATCCCCTGGTGCGTGCGCAAATGCCCGTACTGCGACTTCAACTCTCATGCGGCCAGTGCCGAGCTGCCGGAAGAGGCCTATGTCGACGCACTCCTGGCCGACCTTGAGCAGGAGTTGCCTGCCGTCTATGGCCGGCCGCTGAGTTCGATCTTCTTCGGTGGTGGCACCCCTAGCCTGTTCAGCGCACAAGCACTGGGCCGGTTGCTGGCCGGTGTCGAACAGCGCATCCCGTTCGCCAGTGACATTGAAATCACCCTGGAGGCCAACCCCGGAACGTTCGAGCAGGAGAAGTTCACCGCCTACCGGCAACTGGGCATCAACCGCCTGTCGATCGGCATCCAGAGCTTCCAACAGGCCAAGCTCGAAGCCCTGGGGCGTATCCACAACGGTGAAGAAGCCGTGCGTGCGGCCGACATGGCACGACGGGCCGGGTTCGACAACTTCAACCTGGACCTGATGCACGGTTTGCCCGATCAGTCCCTGGATGACGCCCTGAGCGACCTGCGCCAAGCCATCGCCATGGGCCCGACCCACCTGTCCTGGTACCAGCTGACCCTGGAGCCGAACACGGTGTTCTGGAACCAGCCACCGGTGCTGCCCGAAGACGACATCCTCTGGGACATCCAGGAAGCCGGCCAGGCCCTGCTTGCCGAGCATGGCTACGCCCAGTACGAAGTGTCCGCCTACGCCCAACCCGGGCGTGCTGCGCGGCACAACCTGAACTACTGGAGTTTCGGCGACTTCATCGGTATTGGCGCGGGCGCCCATGGCAAGCTCAGCCACCCGGACGGGCGCATCGTGCGCACCTGGAAGACTCGCCTGCCCAAGGACTACCTGAACCCGGCCAAAGCCTTCAAGGCGGGTGAAAAGCTGTTGCCCGTAGACGAGCTGCCGTTCGAGTTCCTGATGAACGCCCTGCGCCTGACTCAAGGGGTGGACGCGGAGCTGTTCAGCCAGCGTACCGGGCTGCCGATGGAACAGTTGGCGGCGGCACGTCGCGAAGCCGAACAAAAGGGACTTTTGCAGGTCGAACCGACGCGACTGGTAGCCACGCCACGCGGCCAGTTGTTCCTCAACGACCTGCTGCAGTATTTCTTGACCTAAGGATTGCGAATGGACTTGGTACTCGACCTGCTCTCAACCGTTTCCCGCTGGAGCCGCAGTAACCTGTCGGAGATTTCCTTGGCGCTGGTCGGCTGCCTGCTGGTGCTGTTCGGCACGGATATCAAGGGCTGGATCGAACAACGGATCGGCAATCTGGCGGGCGCCTTGCGCGTCCCGTTCATGGCCCTGCTGTGCCTGATCGGCAGTGGTGCAGCGCTGATCTATGCCACACCCTGGGTGGTGCGCGGCCTGAGCCAGTTCAACAACTATGCCCTGGCACCGGTACTGCTGGTGGTACTGGTGCTGATCGGCGTTGTCGCCGACCGCCGCTGACCTGCAGGAGCCGGCAGTGCCGGCTCGCGCAGAGGCTTACGCCAGCTTCTCGAACTTCAAGTCCCAGACGCCATGCCCGAGCCGCTCACCGCGACGCTCGAACTTGGTAACCGGGCGCTCTTCAGGACGCGGTACGCATTTGCCGTCTGCTGCCAGGTTGCGGTAACCCGGTGCAACGTTCATGACTTCCAGCATGTACTCGGCATAGGGCTCCCAGTCCGTGGCCATGTGCAGCACACCACCGACCTTCAGCTTGCTGCGTACCAGTTCGGCGAATGCCGGCTGAACAATGCGCCGCTTGTGGTGACGGCTCTTGTGCCAAGGGTCCGGGAAGAACAGCAACAAGCGATCAAGGCTGTTGTCGGCCACGCACTTGTTCAGCACTTCGATGGCATCGCAGTCATACACCCGCAGGTTCTTCAGGCCCTGGGTCAGCACGCCATTGAGCAGCGCACCGACACCCGGCCGGTGCACTTCGACACCGATGAAGTCCTGTTCAGGCGCAGCAGCGGCCATTTCCAGCAGGGAATGGCCCATGCCGAAACCAATCTCCAGCGTGCGCGGAGCGGCGCGACCGAAAACCTGGTCGAAATCCACCGGGCTGTCGCTCAGCGGCAGGACAAACAGCGGCGCGCCCTGGTCCAGGCCACGCTGCTGGCCTTCAGTCATGCGGCCGGCACGCATCACAAAACTCTTGATGCGGCGGTGTTGACGCTCTTCGCCTTCAGTAGAGATCGGCGGTTGTTGCGATTCAGTCATCGGGGGCTCTTACTTGATCAGACCATCCAGCGGCGACGAGGCGCTGGCATAGAGTTTTTTCGGCATACGACCGGCCAGGTACGCCAGGCGGCCGGCAACGATTGCATGTTTCATGGCCTCGGCCATCATGATCGGCTGCTGAGCATGGGCAATCGCCGAGTTCATCAGCACGGCCTCGCAACCCAGCTCCATGGCAATGGTCGCGTCCGACGCGGTACCGACACCGGCATCGACCAGCACAGGCACCTTGGCTTCTTCCAGGATGATTTGCAGGTTGTACGGGTTGCAGATACCCAGGCCGGTGCCGATCAGGCCCGCCAGCGGCATCACGGCAATGCAGCCAGCTTCGGCCAGTTGCCGGGCGATGATCGGATCATCGCTGGTGTACACCATCACGTCGAAACCGTCCTTGACCAGCACTTCGGCGGCCTTCAGGGTTTCGATCACATTGGGGAACAGGGTCTTCTGGTCCGCCAGTACTTCCAGCTTCACCAGGTTGTGCCCATCGAGCAGTTCGCGGGCCAGGCGGCAGGTACGCACGGCTTCGACGGCGTCATAGCAACCGGCGGTGTTCGGCAGGATGGTGTAGCGGTCTGGCGGCAGCACGTCGAGCAGGTTCGGCTCGCCCGGGTTCTGGCCGATGTTGGTACGGCGCACGGCGACGGTGACGATCTCAGCCCCCGAGGCCTCGATGGCCAGACGGGTTTCTTCCATGTCACGGTACTTGCCGGTACCCACCAGCAGGCGCGACTGGAAGGTACGGCCAGCCAGGGTGAAAGGCTTGTCGCTACGAACATTGCTCATCGGAAATCCTCTTGGGGGTTGAGGGGCTTGCAGGTGAATCGCGGGGCGGCCTAGCCGCCACCAATGGCGTGGACGACTTCGACCTGATCGCCTTCGCGCAGGGCGGTGGCGGCGTGCTGACTGCGCGGCACGATATCCAGGTTGAGTTCCACTGCAATCCGGCGGCCGACCAACTCCAGCCGGGTCAACAATGCCTCGACGGTCGTACCGTCAGGCAGCTCATAGGGTTCACCGTTCAATTGAATGCGCATGCGGACGGCAGCCATTATTTTCAGGGGGCCAGCATTCTAGCCCCGATCCACGCGGATGACCAAGGCAAAGCAGCGCCATTCGTCCCGGTTTTCGACCGATCAGTCAACTCAGGCGCCAGGCGGCAAGCCCCAGGCACAACCAGCCCGCGAGGAACGCCACACCGCCCAGTGGCGTGATGATGCCCAACTTGCCGACGCCGGTGAGTGTCAGCAGGTACAGGCTGCCAGAGAACAGCACGATACCCAGGCTGAACAGGCCGCCGGCCCAGCCCACCAGGCGCCCGGGGAGCTGCGTGGCAAGCAACGCTACCGCCAGCAGGGCCAGGGTGTGAATCAGTTGATACGTGACCCCGGTTTGAAAGATCGCCAGGTACTCACTGCTCAAGCGTGCTTTCAGGCCGTGCGCGGCAAAGGCGCCAAGGGCGACACCGGTAAAACCGAAAAAGGCAGCGAGCAACAAGAAACTACGAAGCATAAGACAACTCCCAGTCAGGACCATGGCGAGGCAGAGGGTCTGTATAATGGCCCGCTCCATCGGTTCGGCCAAGCCATCTCTCCTATGCTGTCATCCCTACTGCGTCGCCTCACTCGTGCCCTGCTCTGGTTCGCGGCCGGCAGTGCCCTGCTGGTGCTGCTCTTTCGCTGGGTGCCGCCACCGGGCACTGCACTGATGGTCGAGCGCAAGGTTGCCTCCTGGTTCAACGGCCAACCGATAGACCTGCAGCGCGACTGGCAACCCTGGGAACAGATCTCTGACGATCTGAAAGTGGCGGTGATCGCCGGAGAAGACCAGAAATTCCCTGAGCATTGGGGCTTCGATTTCACGGCAATCCAGGCCGCGCTGGCCCACAACGAACGTGGTGGCAGCATCCGCGGGGCCAGTACGCTGAGCCAGCAGGTGGCGAAGAACCTGTTTCTCTGGTCGGGGCGTAGCTGGTTGCGCAAGGGGCTGGAAGCCTGGTTCACGGCGCTGATCGAAGTGTTTTGGTCGAAAGAGCGCATCCTTGAGGTGTACCTCAACAGCGCTGAATGGGATGACGGGGTGTTTGGCGCACAGGCCGCCGCCCGACACCACTTCGGTGTCAACGCCCGTAACCTGTCCCAGCAACAGGCCAGCCTGCTCGCTGCCGTGCTGCCCAGCCCACGCAAATGGAGCGCCAGCCACCCCAGCAGCTACGTCGCGCGACGTGCCAGCTGGATACGCCAGCAAATGCGCCAGTTGGGCGGCAGCAGTTACCTGAGCTTGCTCGACAGCCGACGTGCGGCGCCCTGGAATCAGTAAGCCGCTGCCCTGTATCACGGGCAAGCCAGTTGCCACACGATGTGAACAAGGCCATGCAGTACAGGTCGCCCTATTGAGCAAACGCCTGAAAAACAAAAGCCCCTGGCCTTTCGGTCAGGGGCTTTGTTTGTAGGGCTTGGCGCAGCGCCTTACAGCCCGTCGAGCAGGGCCTTGTTGCGTACCGCACCCTTGTCGGCGCTGGTGGCCAGCAGGGCGTAGGCTTTCAGCGCAGTGGTCACTTTACGTGGGCGCACTTCAACCGGTTTCCAGCCTTTCTTGTCCTGCTCAACCCGGCGTGCAGCCAGTTCGGCGTCGTCCACCAGCAGGTTGATCGAGCGGTTCGGGATGTCGATCAGCACTTTGTCGCCATCACGTACCAGGCCAATTGCACCACCGGCTGCCGCTTCTGGCGAAGCATGGCCAATCGACAGGCCCGAGGTACCGCCAGAGAAACGACCGTCGGTCAGCAGCGCGCAAGCCTTGCCCAGGCCTTTGGACTTCAGGTACGAGGTCGGGTAGAGCATCTCTTGCATGCCCGGGCCGCCTTTCGGACCTTCGTAACGGATGATGACGATGTCACCTTCCTTCACTTCGTCCGCGAGGATGCCGCGTACCGCGCTGTCCTGGCTTTCGAAGATCTTCGCGTTGCCTTCGAACACGTGGATCGACTCATCGACGCCGGCAGTTTTCACCACGCAGCCGTCCAGGGCGATGTTGCCGTAAAGCACAGCCAGGCCGCCTTCTTGCGAGTAGGCGTGCTCAACGCTGCGAATGCAGCCGTTTTCACGGTCGGCGTCGAGGGTTTCCCAACGGGTCGACTGGCTGAAGGCGGTCTGGGTCGGAATACCGGCCGGGCCCGCGCGGAAGAAGGTATGCACCTCGGGGTCATCGCTCTGGGTGATGTCCCACTTGGCGATGGCATCGGCCATGGTCTTGCTGTGTACGGTCGGCAGGTCGGTATGCAACAGGCCACCACGGGCCAGTTCACCGAGGATGCTGATGATGCCACCGGCGCGGTGCACATCTTCCATGTGGTACTTCTGGATGTTCGGCGCCACTTTGCACAACTGCGGCACTTTGCGCGACAGGCGATCGATGTCGCGCAGGTCGAAGTCGATTTCGGCTTCCTGAGCCGCGGCCAGCAGGTGCAGGATGGTGTTGGTCGACCCACCCATGGCGATGTCCAGGGTCATGGCGTTCTCGAACGCCTTGAAGCTGGCAATATTGCGCGGCAGAACGCTCTGATCGTTCTCGCCGTAGTAACGCTTGCACAGCTCGACGATGGTCCGGCCAGCCTGCAAGAACAGTTGTTCGCGGTCGCTGTGGGTGGCCAGGGTCGAGCCGTTGCCCGGCAGGGCCAGGCCCAGGGCCTCGGTCAGGCAGTTCATCGAGTTGGCGGTGAACATGCCGGAGCAGGAACCGCAGGTCGGGCAGGCGCTGCGCTCATACTCGGCGACCTTTTCATCGGAGGCCGAGGAGTCGGCTGCGATGACCATGGCGTCGACCAGGTCCAGGCCGTGGCTGGCCAGCTTGGTCTTGCCGGCTTCCATCGGGCCGCCAGAAACGAAGATCACCGGGATGTTCAGGCGCAGGGCGGCCATCAGCATGCCGGGGGTGATCTTGTCGCAGTTGGAGATGCAGACAATGGCGTCGGCGCAATGGGCGTTGACCATGTACTCGACCGAGTCGGCAATGATCTCGCGGCTTGGCAGCGAGTAGAGCATGCCGTCATGGCCCATGGCGATGCCATCATCGACCGCGATGGTGTTGAATTCCTTGGCCACGCCACCGGCGCGTTCAATCTCACGGGCGACCAGTTGACCGAGGTCCTTGAGGTGGACGTGGCCCGGTACGAACTGGGTGAACGAGTTGGCAATGGCGATGATCGGTTTCTTGAAATCGTCGTCTTTCATACCCGTGGCGCGCCACAGGGCGCGTGCGCCGGCCATGTTGCGGCCGTGGGTGGACGTTTTCGAGCGGTAATCTGGCATGGAGCACTCCTGGCGGCTAAACAGGTAACAAAAAGGGGAGTGAGCGTCTCTTGTCCTTTGCACCGAAGGCAGGTGGCCGCTGGTGCGGATGAAGCCGAGAACGCCGCGGGATCGCCGTGCGCTCGGCCAGAGCTCATAAACCCGCCGGGGATGACTGGCGATGAATAGGCCGATTCTACACGGCTGGCCGCGGGAAGGAATGGCGCTATAGCGGGTTGGTGCGTCAGCGGTGCCTCCAAGGGGAAAATCTGGCGGCACTTGGTTAGACTGCCGCCCTTCGCAGCTCCCCCGGCAAAAGGACTTGGCATGCCCGCGTTATCCCCTTCGTTGTATTTCTATCTGCTCGTTGGCGCCCTTCAGGGGCTGTTGCTCTTGAGCGCACTTTGGCTGGAGATCCCCTGGATCAGCACCATGCTGGTGACACTGGCTACCGTCGGCGGGATCAACCTGCAACTGCTAGGGCGTTCAGTACTGCAGCGTGGTACCTGGGTACTGGTTGCACTGATGACACTGGTGATGACAGCGATCAGCGGCTGGGTCTTTTCCGAAAACGGCTCGCAGTGGTTGCAAGGGTCCTGGGTGGTCTGCGCGAGCCTGCTGGGCTACATCGGCTGCGCCTTCATCGCCAGTTGGCCAACCCGTGAAGGCCGCTGGCCACGCTATGAAGACCTGTTCAGGCATGCCTGGAACAACATTTTCATCGTGCTCCTCGCCCAGCAGCTGATCATGGTGGTGATGCTGCTGGTGCTGTTATGTGGTGCGCTGTTCAAGATGCTGGGCGTGCCGCAGGTCAAGGCGGTGCTCGAGTCACCACTGTTCCTCGCGATCGCCTTGACACTGGTGTTTTCCCTCGGCATGCGCATAGGCCGCGAGAAAGAGACGGTCATTGGGCTGCTGCGTGGCGTGCTGCTGGCGGTGTGCCGCTTCCTGCTGCCATTCGGAGCACTGATGACCGTGCTGTTCATCCTGACCTTGCCATTCAGTGGTCTGCAACCGGTCTGGGATACCGGTTCTTCGACCCTGATCCTGCTGTGCCTGGTGGGGCTTAACCTGTTTCTGGTCAATGGTGTGTTCCAGGACGGTCACGACAGCGCCCCATACGCCAGAGGCTTGCGGCTTTTGGTGGAGTTGTCCCTGCTGTGCTTGCCGGTGCTGGTCGTACTGGCAGGCTACTCGACCTGGCTGCGCATTGAGCAATACGGCCTGACGCCACAGCGCTTCATGGCGATCCCACTGCTGCTGGTCGCGCTGCTGTATAGCCTTGCGGCGGTGTGGGCGGTTGTTCGCCGGCAGTCGGTGTGGCTGGGGCATCTGCGTACCAGCAACCCGCCCATTGCCCTGTTTGGCTGCGTGGTGTTGGTACTGGTGCATACGCCACTGGTGAGCCCTGAGACCTGGAGCGCAAAGCACCAGGTGCAACGCCTGCTCAGCGGGCGTACAGCGGTGGCGGACTTCGATGCCTGGACCCTGCGTTACCGGCTTGGTGCGCCTGGAATCGAGCAGCTCGAATGGCTCACGGCCGAAGTGGACCGCGGGCAGATTCTGGACGCTCAAGGGCGCGAGCAGCTGCGTGAGATTTTGAAAGAGCCGACCTACCGCTCGAACTCGGCAGAATTTGACGGCCGTGATAACGCCTTGAAGATCGAGTGGGTCGGCAATACCGAGGACGGTGTCGAGACGATGCTGAAAGGCGCGTTCATCGGCATGCATTGCCAGGGGGCTGGTTGCGTACTGCACGCCATGGACCTGAACGACGACGGTCGCAACGAGGTGCTGCTCGTGTCCAAGGAGGAATGGGCGTTCAAGGCTTACATTCTGGAGCGTGATGAGCACGGCGAGTGGCGAGCGGCTGCAGACCTGGAGGGGCAGGACGACCCGGCGCGCGTGATCGAGTTGATCCGCCAGGGTGCGCTAAAGCCGGTCAAACCACGCTTTAACACGTTCAACATCGACGGTGTGGAACTGAGCGCAGTGCCAACGCAAGACTAGGTGTTGGGCTGCCGAGCAGCCCAACACCGGCACCGCATGTTAGCTGTTAGGCAGCAAACGGCAGGTCAGGCTCTTGATGTAGCGGGTTTCCGGAATCGCCGGGTGTACCGGGTGATCCGGGCCCTGGCCGCCACGTTCCAGCAACTGGATGTTGCGGTCCAGGTGGCGGGCGCTGGTCAGCAGAATGTTCTGCAGGTCGTCTTCAGGCAGGTGCATCGAGCACGACGCGCTGACCAGGATGCCGTCCTTGGTGAGCAGGCGCATGGCTTGCTCGTTCAGGCGACGATAGGCGCCCTCGCCGTTCTTCAGGTCTTTCTTGCGCTTGATGAACGCCGGTGGGTCGGCCACGATCACGTCGAAACGCTCTTCGGCAGCTTTCAGTTCTTTCAGTGCTTCAAATACATCACCTTCGACGCAGGTGACCTTCTCGGCAATACCGTTGAGTGCAGCGTTACGCTCAACGCCGTCCAGGGCAAAGCCCGAAGCGTCGACGCAGAACACTTCGCTGGCGCCAAAGGCACCGGCCTGCACGCCCCAGCCACCGATGTAGCTGAACAGGTCGAGAACACGCTTGCCTTTGACGTACGGCGCCAGGCGCGCACGGTTCATGCGGTGGTCATAGAACCAGCCGGTTTTCTGGCCTTCCATCACCGGCGCTTCGAACTTCACGCCGTTTTCTTCCAGTGCAACCCACTCAGGCACCAGGCCGAATGCGGTTTCCACGTAGCGGTTCAGCCCTTCGGCATCACGTGCGGCGGAGTCGTTCTTGAACAGGATGCCACTTGGCTTGAGCACCTGGATCAGCGCAGCAAGGATGTCGTCGCGGTGCAGTTCCATGGTGGCCGAAGCCAGTTGCACGACCAGAATGTCGCCGAAACGGTCGACCACCAGGCCCGGCAGCAGGTCGGAATCACCGTAGACCAAGCGGTAGTAAGGCTTGTCGAACAGGCGTTCACGCAGCGACAGGGCCACATTCAGGCGGTGCACCAGCAGCGACTTGTCCAGCGGCAGCTTGGCATCACGCGACAGCAGGCGAGCACAGATCAGGTTGTTCGGGCTCATGGCGACGATGCCAAGGGCTTTACCGCCCGCGGCTTCCAGCACGGCCTGATCACCGGCCTTGAAGCCATGCAGCGGGGTCGCGGCGACGTCGATTTCGTTGCTGTAAACCCATAGATGGCCGGCGCGCAGGCGGCGGTCGGCGTTGGCTTTGAGGCGAAGGCTGGGCAGGGACATGACGTCGCTCCGGAAAAAAGAGCGGGAGTATAACGCGTCGACGAGGTTCAACGCGTGGCCGAGGATAAATAGCCGCCAAGTGGTGAACCGAGGTGGCAATTAGTTGCAATTGAGCCATCTGCCGGTGTTCCTTGGGCGCAGGGCAAGGTTAAAATCGCCGCTCAGCCCCGAGTGTGTACTTATGTCCCAAGAGCTCTCCTCCGAACAGATTCAGCAGGCCCTGCAGGGCATCAGTGTGCCGCCCCAGCCGCAAATCATGGTTGATCTGCAAATGGAGCAGTACATGCCTGATCCAGACCTGGAGATGATCGCCAAGCTGATTTCCCAGGATCCGGGGCTTTCTGGGGCACTGCTCAAGCTGGTCAACTCAGCGCATTTCGGCCTGACCAACAAGATCGCTTCGATTCAGCGCGCGGTGAATCTGCTCGGTAGCCGTTCGATCATCAACCTGATCAATGCGCAGTCGATCAAGGGCGAGATGAGCGATGAAACCATCGTCACCTTGAACCGTTTCTGGGACAACGCCCAGGACGTGGCCATGACCTGCATGACCCTGGCCAAGCGCTTGGGCTCACAAGCGGTGGACGAGGCCTATGCCCTGGGGCTGTTCCACGACTGTGGCATCCCGCTGATGCTCAAGCGTTTCCCGGAGTACATGAGCGTGGTCGAAGACGCCTACGCCAGCGCCGGGCCCGGCCAGCGGGTGGTCGATACCGAAAACCAGGTGTTCAACACCAACCATGCCGTGGTCGGCTACTACACCGCCAAGTCGTGGCGCCTGCCGGAACACCTGAGCAATGCCATTGCCAATCATCACAACGCCCTGGCGGTATTCAGTGATGAAACGGCGCGTAACAGCCAGTTGAAGAACCTGCTGTCGATCCTGAAGATGGCCGAGCATATTTGCGCTTCGCACCGGGTGCTGGGTGGCCAGAGCGAAGACCATGAGTGGAACACCATCAGCCATCTGGTGCTCGATTACGTCGGCTTGCCTGAGTACGACTTCGAAAACCTCAAGCAAACCATCCGCGACCTGGGTGGGCATTGATCGATGCCTGAATTGCCAGAGGTCGAAACAACACGACGCGGGATCGCGCCCTATCTGGAAGGTCAGCGGGTCAAACGGGTGATCGTGCGTGACCGGCGCCTGCGCTGGCCGATCCCCGAAGACCTTGATGTTCGCCTCTCAGGCCAGCGTATCGTCAGCGTCGAACGGCGGGCCAAGTACCTGCTGATCAACGCCGAAGTCGGTACATTGATCAGTCACCTGGGCATGTCCGGCAACTTGCGGCTGGTAGAAATCGGCCTGCCAGCGCTCAAGCACGAGCACGTGGACATCGAACTGGAGTCCGGGCTGGCACTGCGTTACACCGACCCCCGGCGCTTTGGCGCGATGCTCTGGAGCCTCGACCCACTGCACCATGAACTGCTGATCAAGCTGGGGCCTGAGCCGCTGACCGATCTGTTTGACGGTGAGCGCCTGTTCCAGCTATCGCGGGGACGCTCAATGGCGGTCAAGCCATTCATCATGGACAACGCGGTGGTGGTGGGCGTCGGCAATATCTATGCGACCGAGGCGTTGTTTGCCGCCGGCATTGACCCTCGACGCGAAGCGGGGAGCATTTCCCGGGCGCGTTACCTGAAACTGGCTATCGAAATAAAGCGAGTCCTGGCCAGTGCCATCGAGCGTGGCGGTACCACCTTGCGTGACTTTATCGGTGGCGACGGCCAGCCTGGCTATTTCCAGCAGGAACTGTTCGTTTACGGGCGCGGGGAAGAACCGTGCAAGGTGTGTGGCAGCACCTTGCGAGAAGTACGCCTCGGGCAGCGCGCCAGCGTGTACTGCCCGCACTGCCAGAGCTGAGCCGCCTCAGCGTGGGCTGAATACCTCGGAGGTGCCCAGCCCGCGTGGATCGCTGGCCGCCTCCAGGGTATGCCCGGCCTTGTCCCAGAACAGCACCTGTTGATTGCCATAGGCGCGGCCCACGTCCTTGAGCGTGTAACCACGCGCCTGCAACTCGCGCTGCTGCTCGGCACTGAACGCCCCTGGCTCGTGTTCGACCACGTCCGGCAGGTACTGGTGGTGGTAGCGCGGTACCGCTGGCCACGTGGCCACGGGCCGGCCATCAAGAAACGCCATGACCGATAACAGCACCATGCTCGGGATGCGGCTACCGCCAGGCGTACCAAAGGCGGCGAACTGGCTGGGGCTCTCGATAAACGTGGGGCTCATGCTCGACAGCGGGCGCTTGCCAGCGGCTACCGCATTGGCCTGGCTGCCGGCCAGCCCGTAGCTGTTGCTGCCGTTGGGGTCTGCTGCAAAGTCGTCCATTTCATTGTTCAGCACCACACCCGTACCTGGGGCACTGTAAGCGGCACCAAACGGCAGGTTGACCGACAAGGTAGCCGCTACCGCATTGCCTTCGGCGTCGATCACCGCGAAATGAGTGGTGTGGTCGCCTTCGCGCCAGGCCGGCGCTGGCGGCAAATCGGCACTGGGGGTCGCCTTGTAGGTATCAATGCCATCGGCCAACCCCTGCAGGTAACCGCGCGAAAGCAACTGGGGGATCGGGCTACTGACGTAATCCGGATCGCCCAGCAGGCCACGGTCTCGGTAGGCGCGGCGCAGCACTTCAAGCACGTAATGACTGCGCTGTACGCTGTCGGCGCTCTGCCAGGGCAGGCGCTGAAGCATGGCCAGGCTCTGTGCCAGGGCCACACCACCGGCAGACGGCGGTGGTGCGCTGATCAGCTCGCGGTGCTCGGCCAGCGGGTAGCGCAACGGTTCACGGTGAACGACGCGGTAGTCGTTCAGGTCGTCCTGGCGCCAGATACCGCCTGCACCCTGCACGCCACTGAGCAGTGCCTTGGCCGTGGCGCCGGCATAGAAGCCGTCATGACCCTGCTCGGCCAAGCGTGTCAGGGTGACGGCCAGTTCAGGTTGGCGGATGAACGTACCCAACGCCGGGACGTCACCGTCTTTCAAGAACAAGCGCGCACTTTCCGGGTCGTCACGCAGGGCAGCCAGGCGCATCTGGGCACGGTCGCGGTAAACCCGGTCGACAGCAAAACCCTGATTGGCCAGGCGAATGGCCGGCGCCAGCGAGCGGGTTAGCGGCAGCCTGCCGTAGTTGGCAGCGAGGTCGGCCAGCGCGGCAGGCAGGCCTGGAATAGCGGCAGCCAGCGGCCCATTGATCGACAGGCCCGGTTGAACCTTGCCGTCCTTGAGGTACAGGGTCGCAGTCGCCTTGCCCGGCGCACGCTCGCGGGCATCGATGAACTGATAGCGGACCGGTGAGCCGGGTTGGCGCAGCAGGAAGAACCCACCGCCACCCAGCCCAGAACCATAAGGCTCAACCACCGCCAGGGCAGCACTCACGGCAATTGCCGCATCGAACGCGTTACCGCCTTGCTCCAGCATTTCCCGGGCGGCTGCCGTGGCTTCCGGGTGCGGGCTGGCAATCGCCGCACGCCCCGGGCCGTCGGCCAAGGCCTGCGTGGCACACAGCGCCAGCGCGGCGCCAAGCAACAGTGAGCGAAGCGCGGCGCTACCGGGCATCAGGCCTTGCCGGTGATCTTGCGGTACTTGATCATCAGTTCTTCATGGGTTTCCGGGTGGGCTTCATCCAGCGGGATGCAGTCAACCGGGCAAACCTGTTGGCATTGCGGTTCGTCGTAGTGACCGACGCACTGGGTGCACAGGTTCGGGTCGATCACGTAGATCTCTTCGCCCTGGGAAATAGCGGCGTTCGGGCACTCGGGTTCGCAGACGTCGCAGTTGATGCAGTCGTCGGTGATGATCAGGGACATGGGGACTCCGGCCTGGGCATCTGGCCCTGGCATGTGAAAACCAATGTGCGTAATTGTGCCGCATTAGCGCCCGCGATGCACGCGGGCGCTCGGTTCAGGCCGGAAGAATCACTTCTTGAAGCGTTGGGTCAGGGCGTCGGCCACCGCTGGGTGAACGAACTTGCTGATGTCTCCACCCAAGGCTGCGATTTCACGCACCAAGGTGGAGGAGATAAACGAATAGCGTTCGGAGGGCGTCAGGAACAGGCTCTCGACATCCGGCGCCAATTGGCGGTTCATGTTCGCCAGCTGGAACTCGTACTCGAAGTCGGACACTGCGCGCAAACCTCGCAGGAAGACATTGGCTTGCTGCTCCTTGGCAAAATGCGCCAGCAGCGTGGAGAAGCCAATGACTTCAACATTGGGCAAATGACGGGTGACCTCGCGCGCCAACTCGACCCGTTGTTCCAGTGGGAACAGCGGGTTCTTCTTGGGACTGGCGGCAACCGCGATAATCACGTGGTCGAACAGGCGCGAGGCGCGTTCGACCAGATCGCCATGGCCCTTGGTAATAGGGTCGAATGTCCCTGGGTACAACACTCGGTTCATCGCGTCGTCCTGGCAGGAGTGCGTTGGGGAGTCGGATGGTAGCGCAGCCTCTGCAGTCGGCCAAGTCGCATGCACAGGCTGATGGCACTATAGACAGCATGAATAAGGCTTGTCACCCGCCTTTCGACAGGCGCTTGGCCAAGGCATCGCTGAGCCTGGCGCTCAGGCCATACACCGATAACTGTGGGTTGGCGCCAATGCTGGTGGGGAACAACGAGCCGTCGTGAATCGACAGATTGGCCAATTGATGATGCTGGCCAAGGCTATTGCACACCGCCTGGCGCGGGTCTTCACCCATGGCGCAGCCACCCATGACATGGGCGCTGCCCAAGCGGACAAGAAAGCGTTCGAGGTTCAGGCCGTCGATCATCAGCCGGGCTTCGGCCAGGCTTTTCACGTAATGCGCGTCACTGTGCAGCGGCAGAACCGCCTCGGCACCAGCTGCGAACTGGATCTCGGCCATGCTGTGGAAGGCGCGACGCAGGCCATCCCAGGTGTAGTCGGATATCGAATAGTCGAGCACGGGTGAACCATCATCACGCAGCGACACCTCGCCACCGACACTCTGTGGATGGAAGCCGTCACGCATGAGGGCCAGCATGACATGGGTGTTCGGCAGTTGCGCCATGCGCAGGGCATTCTCGCGGCCAAAGTGACCTAGCAGGGTACTGGCAAGTGCCGGGTGCAGGGGCGGCACCTCCAGCTTGTAGGCCATGGGCCCGGTAACGCCATCGCGCCATTGAAAATGGTCGGAGTAGATCGACTGAGGGGCGCCGTAAAACGGGTTCACGGTGTCCTTGAACTGCGCGGCGCTGAAATTGACCAGGTGCAAGAAGGTGCGCTTGCCGAGACGCTGATGTGGATCTGGCGCATCGGAGCGCAACAACAAGGCCGGGCTGTTGATACCGCCACCGGCCAGCACATAGTGCTGCGCCTTGATGGTGATGCGCCGGCCCGTGGGCGAAACGCAGCGGCTGTCCATGGCCACACACTCCAACTGCGCGATACGTTCGCCGTTATGCACCAGCCGCTCGGCACGGGCCAGGTACAGCAGCTCGCCGCCGCGCTCCAGCGTCGCCGGAATACTGGTGACCAGCATCGACTGCTTGGCGTTGACCGGGCACCCCATACCGCAATAGCCCAGGTTCCAGCAGCCACGCACATTGCGAGGAATGACCTTCCAGGCGTAACCCAACTGCTCACAGCCGCGGCGCAGCACCTCATTGTTGGCATTCGGCGGCATGGCCCAGGGTTCAATGCCAAGGCGCTTTTCCATGCGTTCGAACCATGGCGCCAGTGCTTCGGCACTGTGGCCTTTGACCCCGTGCTCGGTGGCCCAGTGGTCCAGGGTTTGCGCCGGCGTGCGAAAACTTGAGGTCCAGTTGATCAGCGTCGTGCCACCGACCGCCCGGCCTTGCAGGATGGTAATGGCGCCGTCCTTGCTCATGCGGCCGATGCCCTCCTGATAGAGGTTGGCATAGGCCTGGTCTTCGAGCAGGTGAAAGTCGCTACTGGTCTTCAACGGCCCCTCTTCGATCAGCAACACCTTGAGCCCGGCAGCGCTGAGCAACTCGGCGGTGGTGGCGCCACCGGCACCGCTGCCGATGATGGCTACATCGGCTTCCAGCGTCAGATCCTGGCTCAGTGTCGAACCGTCGTAGGTCTTCCAGCCGCGGGCCAGGCCTTCGCGGAACAGATCGGGTACGGGCATGTCGGTGCTCTGGATAAGGGGTCAGATTTTCGGCGGGCCGGGGTAGCCACAGTCGGCCCACGCATCGGGCAGGCTGTACCACGCCATCTGTAACAGTTGAAGCAGCGAGCCATGCCCCATGCGTAACAGGTCGAAGGTGCTGTGCTGCCATCGTTTCAGAAAAGCCTGGATCTGCTCGCTACTTGCCTGATCCCACGCGCCCCATACGCCGGTGAGCGGGCCTCGGGTCAGGGGCAGGCTGAGCACATCGAGTAGCTGCCGAGTCAGTTTCAGCATGGCTGGGGAGAGGGAGGCGAGCTTGTCATCCAGGCTGCGCAGCACCGCCTCCACCACGTGCACTGCAGCCGTGCCTTCCAGAACCACGGGGATCAGCGCCCGCAACATCGGCAGGTCGCTGTCGCGCAGTACCTGCAAGCCCTTGGCCGACGGCGCCGGTGTGCAACCACCCAGCCCAACCGTGGCAAGTAGCGCGGTGGCGCCGAGCCCCAGCTTGAGCAGACTGCGCCGGTTCAGTGTGTGCAGGTCAGGCAGGCATGTCGTCATTGTTATTGGGCCTGGAAGTGATCGCCGGATTAACGGATGAACAGTTTGTACACCAGCTTTTGCAGGGCCTTGCCATAAGGCGGGTAGATCAGCCGCGCCGCATTCAATCGCTGCTTGACCAGCACCGCCTTGGCCTTGCTGAAGGTCAGGAAACCATCATGCCCGTGGTAATGGCCCATGCCAGAAGGGCCGACGCCACCGAACGGCAGGTCATCCTGAGCAACATGCAACAGGGTGTCGTTCAGGCACACCCCACCGGAGTGCGTCTGCTCCAGCACGCGCTGCTGTTCTCGGCGGTTATAGCCGAAGTAATACAGCGCCAGCGGGCGGGGCCGCTGGTTGACGTAGGCCAGGGCATCGTCAAGCTGGCGATAGGGCACAACGGGCAACAGCGGGCCGAAGATTTCGTCCTGCATGACCCGCATGTCGTCGTTGACCTGCAGCAGCACGTGAGGTGCCAACTGCCGGCCCTCGCTGTGCTCCCCGGGGTACAGGTCGAGCACCTGTGCGCCCTTGTCGCGCGCATCGCTGAGGTAGTCGTTGAGCCTGGCCAACTGGCGCGTGTTGATGATGGCGCTGTAGTCCGGGTTACCTGCGATCTGTGGATAGAACCGCTGTACCGCCTTGCGGTAGGCGTCGACAAACCCGGCCAAGCGCTGTTCAGGCACCAGTACATAGTCCGGGGCAACACAGGTTTGCCCGGCATTCAGGGTTTTGCCAAAAGCAATCCGTTCGGCTGCAGCCTCCAGTGGTACATCCGCCGAGACGATCGCCGGGGATTTACCCCCAAGTTCCAGCGTCACGGGGGTCAGGTTTTGTGCGGCGGCCTGCATGACCTTGCGCCCGATGGAGGTCGCGCCCGTGAACAACAGGTGGTCGAACGGTAAGTGCGAGAACGCCTCGCCAACCTCGGCCTCGCCCAACACCACACTGACCAGGTCATCGGGAAAGACCTTCTGCAGCAGGCCTTTGAGCCGTTCGCCAGTGGCCGGCGTGGCTTCGCTAAGCTTGAGCATCACCCGGTTGCCAGCTGCCAGAGCGCCGGTAAGCGGGCCTATGGCAAGAAACAGCGGGTAGTTCCAGGGCACGATCACCCCGACTACGCCCAATGGCTGGTACTCCACCCGCGCACGGGCAGGCTGGAACGCCAGGCCGACCGGGCGCCGAGCTGCTTTCATCCAGCGCTGCAGGTGTCGCTCGGCATGGCGCAGGCCCTGAACACTGGGCATCAGTTCGGCCAGCAGGGTTTCATCGGCACTGCGCGTGGAAAAATCGCAGCCAATCGCCTCGACCAGTTCGTCCTGATGCTCCAACAGCGCCAGGCGCAGGTGCTTCAACCACTGCCGACGCTGGGCCGCAGGCGGCATCGGGTTACCGGCAAAGGCCTGTCGTTGAGCGGCAAAGGTCGCGTTCATTGCATCAAGTGCAGTGGCTAGCGGTAGCGTACTGGCAGTGTCGACGGTCATGCAGTGCTCCACGACAGGGGCAATATGAATAGAGCTAATGCTCTAATATTGCACTGTTGTACCAATTTTAAAAGCCTCTGGCCGGGTACATCCTGCGGTCGATAAACCGTAAGATGGGCCTAATCATTCAAGCTCATGTTTTGGGAGCTGACCCATGGCCCCACGAATCAATACCCGCGAACGCATCGTGCAGAACAGCCTGGAGCTGTTCAACCAGCAAGGCGAGCGCAGTGTGAGTACCAACCACATCGCCGCTCACATGGAGATTTCGCCCGGAAACCTGTACTACCACTTTGCCAACAAGCAGGAAATCATCGCCGTATTGTTCACGCAGTACGAAGAACAGGTGGACAGCTTCCTGCGCCCGCCCGAAGGGCGGATGGCGACCGTGGAAGACAAGCGCTTCTACCTCAAGGAATTGCTGGCCGCGATGTGGAACTATCGCTTCCTGCACCGCGACCTTGAGCACCTGCTCGACAGCGATCAGGAACTGGCCTCGCGTTACCGCCGCTTTTCTCAACGCTGCCTGCTGCAGGGGCAGGCGATCTATCGCGGTTTCGTCGAAGCCGGCATCGTTGCGATGGACGCCGTACAGATCGAGTCGCTGACGCTCAACGCCTGGATCGTGCTGACCTCCTGGGTGCGGTTTCTCTGCACGACCCGCGAGCATTCCGCGCACCTGAGTGAGGAAGCGTTCAAGCGTGGCGTTTATCAGGTGCTGGTACTTGAGCTGGGCTTCGTCACCGCCCAGGCGCGCCCGGCAGTGGATGCCCTGTGTGAAGAATTCTACGTTTCGCTGAACAAGGCACTGGAGCAGTGACGCCCCCAGCCTTTGCTACTCACCCCTAGTTTGAACAATAAGGAGATGGTCATGCCCCTCGCGCAACTGATGAGCCCTGAGCAACTGGCCGAACGGCTCGAACAGCCAAAGCTGGTGGTGCTCGATTGCCGCTTTGCCCTGGACGATGTCGATTACGGTCAGCGCAGTTATGCCGGAGGGCATATCGCCGGTGCGCATTTCGCCGATCTGGAGCGCGACCTTAGCGGCCCGGTGGTCAAGGGCGTGAGTGGACGTCACCCGCTCCCCCAGCCAGGGAGGTTGATTGAACGCCTGCAAAGCTGGGGCGTGGATAACGACAGTGACGTCGTGCTTTATGACGATGGCCCGGGCGCCTTTGCCGCGCGAGCCTGGTGGCTGTTGGCCTGGCTGGGCAAGCGCAGTGGCGTCTACGTGCTCGACGGCGGGCTCAAGGCCTGGCACGCCGCAGGGTTGCCGTTGAGCCTGGACCCCGCAGAAAAACGAGAAGGACATTTTTCCGGCAAACCGGATCAGGCCATGCTGGTTTCGGCGCAGCAACTGAACAAACGTCTGGGTTCACCGGAACTGACCTTGCTTGATGCCCGTGCCTTGCCGCGTTTCCGTGGCGAAGTAGAACCTATCGACCCGGTCGCAGGGCATATCCCGGGCGCCCAATGCGCAGCCTTCACCGATAACCTGGGCGCTGATGGCCGTTTCCTGCCGGCCGAGCAGTTGCGCCAACGCTTTGCTGCTGTTCTGGGCGCGCGTCAGCCAGAAAACCTGGTGGCCTATTGCGGTTCAGGCGTGACCGCCTGCCATAACCTGTTTGCCCTGTGCCTGGCCGGTTACCCGCTGGCAACGCTGTACGCCGGCTCCTGGAGCGAGTGGATTACCGACCCGCAAAACGCTGTCGCCACCGGCGATTAAGCACCGCTGGCCAACCACTGCGGAATGCGCCGCTCCAGGTAATAGCCGGGGTGGCGCAGGCTCCCGTCGATAAAACCGACATGCCCACCGTGGGCATGCAGTTCCAGAGTGGTCTGCGTCGACAGCTCGTTGTTACCCGGCAGGCTGTGGCGAAACACGAAGGGGTCATCGCTGGACTGGATGATCAGCGTTGGCGTCCGATTCTCCCCGAGAAAGTAACGGCTCGATGAACGCCGGTAATAGTCATGGGCGTCGGCAAAGCCGTTCAGCGGCGCAGTGACCTTGCCGTCAAAATCCCAGAACGTGCGCAAATGCTCCAGTGACCCCAGGCGCTCGATAGCCGACAAACCCTCCTGATGGCCGTGGCGCTGGAAATGCCGCTGCTTGTCTTTCACGTAAGCCCGCATCGCGCGCATGAAATGGGCTTGATACACCCGCGAAAAGCCCTGGCCAATTCGGTCGGCACACTGATCCAGGCGAAACGGTACCGAAACCGCCACGGCGGCTTGCAAAGGGCAGGACGTGCCGGTTTCCCCAAGGTACTTGAGCAGTATGTTGCCACCCAAGGAGTAACCGACAGCGTAGAGCGGTGCGACGGGACGTTGAACCTGCACATGAGTAATGACTTCGGCCAGGTCCTCGCTGGCGCCAGAGTGGTAGCTGCGCGGCAACAGGTTCGGCTCGCCTGAACAGCCTCGCCAGTTCACCGCAACACTGCCCCAGCCCTGCTCCGCGAGTGCCTGCTGCAAGCCGAGGATATAGGGCGATGATGAGGACCCCGTCAGGCCATGTAGCAGCAGTACCTGGGGAGCATCAATGCGGTGCGGGCCGTACCAGTCCAGGTCGAGAAAATCACCGTCCTTTAACCAAAGTCGCTCACGGCTGCGTGACGGCTGGGCGAGCTTGCGCCATAGCGGTCCCCACAAGGTTTGCAGATGGGGGTTGCCCAGCCCGGGGGCTGGGCGAAATACGGGTGTATTGAGGCTCTGGGGCAACTTCGATTCCTCTTCTGGCGTCAACTAAGTTGCCACAAACCATAATCGTTGTACCGCCACTATTCGTCGGCTTGTGTAATCAACAATAGCTCGGGCAACGGCTCCTGAGGCACCTCGGGACCAACACTGATGAACACCGACTTCTTAAGGTCTAAGTTGCGATTTACGGCAAGCCTGACAGCCTCTGGCGTCAAGGCGAAAGCCTCTTCCTGTTGCCGCTGAATGTAATCAAGCGGCCTACCGTTGAAGCCTATGGCAGAAATTTTCCGCACCGCGAGGGCGTTGACCGAAATTGAGTTGAGCGCTTCGCTACGAAATAGCTGTCTGGCCAGGTCCAGCTCTTCCTGGGTGGGGCCGTTACGCAGGAATGTCTCCAGCATCTCACTGACCAACGCTTGAGAAGCCTCGTTGTAGCGAGGCTCTACATCCCATTTGATCTGCAACGAACCGCCTGCCTTGAACGGCATGAACGTGGCCACAACACCATAGGTCAGCCCACGTTTATGGCGCAGTTCATTCGTCAGACGTGCGTTGGGATGGTTGCCCAATAAAATACTGGCAATCTCCATGGCAACGTAATCCGGGTCGTCTAGCGTGACGCTCGGAAATGCCAGCATGACATCGGTTTGTGCATTCGGGCGCTCAAAATGCAGAACCTCAGGCTCAGCTTCTGGCGTACTGGCAATCGGAGGTTGAGCCGGCCCCTCGGGCAGCGCCTGGCTAACGGTTTCGGCAATGGCCTTGGCCTCCTCCAGCGCCAGATCACCGATCAGTGAAATGACCATGTTCTGGGGGGTGTAGGTCTGGCTATGAAACCTGTGCAAGGCTTCGCGGGTAACCGCTGCAATACCCTCTGGCGTGCCCCCTGACGGCTGGGCGTAGGGGTGGCCACGAAAGAGCTGGGCATATAACTCGTTCTTCAGGAAAAACGGCATCCAATTGTTGTCATCGTTCAACTGATTGAGCATCTCCCCTTTCAACCGCTGCAACTGAGTGGCGCCCAGTGCGGGCTTGCCAACCACCTCGGCGAACAGCTCAACCAGCGGTATACGGTGCTCGGCAGCGCTCAGGCTGCGCAGCGAAACAGAGACAGAGTCCGCCTCGTAACGGGTCGAGAACTTAGCGCCGTGCCGCTCGAACAGTTCGGCAATTTCGTCGGTGTTGTAGTCTTTGGTTCCTTCGTTGAGCATGCTCACGGTAAGCGCTGATAACCCGGGCGTGTCGCCATCCCGGACGCTGCCGGCATCAATCTTCAGCACCAGATCAAACATGGGCAGGCCAGGCGAATGCACGAATAGCACCTGAGTGCCTGCGTCGGTACGCCAGGTCTGAATGTCCTGCTTTATCTCGGGGTGGCTGAGCAGATCAATCTCGTGAGGCGAGGTAAGCCCACCGAACAGTTCGTCCGTTGCTGTTGCGGCGGTAGAGGTCATCAGGGTGAAGAGCGCAACGCTTAGTACGCCAATCACGCCATGACGCATACGTGCCTTGAGGTTATTCATGGTCGGCCTCCTTGGCCTGCAGATGGGCAATGGTCAAACGCTCACGCGTCAACAGGCTTTGGGCGGCGTGCTGAACATCCTCGGCGGTAACAGCTTGCAGTGCCTGGATTTCGTCGTTGAGGTAGGTCAGCGGTAAACCGCTGCCGACGAACTCGCCGATGGCGTCGGCCTGTGCACCCAATTCGTCGCGGACATACACCTGCGAAGCGATCAAACGCGCTTTGGCACGTGCCAGTTCGGCTGCTGTAGGTGGCGTGGACTTGAGTGCTTCGAGCATTTCCCAGATCCGCATTTCGACGTCAGCCAATGCGGGCTGGGTGGCCGGGTTTGGGAACGCATCCAGCGTCAGCAGTGTGTCGCCGCGCCGGTAGGGCTCGTAGGAAGACTGTACATAGGACAGCATTTTTTCATGACGGATCAGTTGGGCGTTCATGCGTGAACTGAAGCCTTCCGTGAGTATCTGAGGAATCAGGCGCAATGCCAGGGGCAGATGAGGCGCTTCAGCCGTTGCAGCACTGGGGACGTTAAAGGCCAGTATCAGGCCAGGCTCCAACTGGGGCAGGCGCAGGTCCAGGCGACGCTCGCCCACGCTACCCTGCTCGCGAGGCACTTTCTTCACCGGAGTGTCTCGGCGCGCAATGGCGCCGAAATAGCGCTCAACCAAGGGTTTAAGCGTTTCAAGGTTTACGTCACCCACCACCACAAGGGTGGCGTTGTTGGGGACATACCAGTCGCGATACCACTGCCGCAGCTCCTCGACGCGCATCTGTTCAAGGTCGTTTGCCCAACCAATTGTCGGCGTCCGGTAGCTGCTCTGTGCATAGGCGTGGGCCTGGACCCGTTCCTGAGCCAACATGATCGGCGCGTTGTCCACGCGGCGGCGGCGCTCAGCCTTTACTACCTCGATCTCACGCGCATATTCCGTTGCGCCCAAACGCGCAGTTTCCATCGCGTCAGCGGCTGCCTCCAGGGCGATTGCAAGCCGGTCGCTGGGCAAGGTCTGGTGAAAAACCGTGGCGTCATGTGTAGTGAAGGCGTTTTCCGTGGCCCCGATGCGGCCGAATATCTTTGCAATCTGGCCGGGGCCGATTTTGCTGCTGCCCTCGAACATCAAGTGTTCCAGTGCATGGGACAATCCCGATTGGCCGGGGTATTCGTAGCTGGAGCCGACGTGGTACCACAGCTGCGATTCAACGAGAGGGGCACGGCGATCTTCTCGCAAAATAACCTGCAGGCCATTGTCGAGGGTGAAGTGCTGCAAGGGGGCGGGTTCACTGGCCGTTGCCAATAGCGGCAGGCCGGGGGCAAGACAGGCGAGCGCCCATCGCAAGGTTTTTTTGATCATGGGAAGTACTCCATAAAGTGGCATCAATTGCCGGAGTAGCTTCTGTGTTCTGCCAAAGGGGATGGGTGTAGATAGTTATTGAGGTGTCAGGCCCGCCGAGCGGCGGGCCTGATGTGCGATCAGCTGCGCTGCCACAACGCGTAGTGCACCTGGCCGGCCTTTTTCTCCCGGTGCAACCGCCAGTTGCCGGGCATGTGCAGGCTCGACGGCGCGGTCTCACTCTCGGTGTAGATCCACGCGCGTGGCGCCAGCCATTGGCGCTCTTCAAGCAGGCTGCAGGTCGTGCTCAGCAGGTCCTG
Source organism: Pseudomonas defluvii (assembly GCF_001695625.1). GTDB lineage: Bacteria > Pseudomonadota > Gammaproteobacteria > Pseudomonadales > Pseudomonadaceae > Aquipseudomonas > Aquipseudomonas defluvii. The sequence goes on along the minus strand of NZ_MBPN01000009.1, from coordinate 3,478 downwards.
GTGAAACGGCGGATCGAGAAACACCACATCAAAGGGAGCACCTGGCTCGCCCTGCAGGTAACGCTGGGCGTCACTCTGGATCACCTGGCCAAGCGAGCAACGCAGGAGTTCCAGGTTCTGCTTGAGGCTGGCAATCGCAGCCGGATTGTTGTCCAGCGCTACCGCAGAGGCGGCACCGCGCGACAACGCCTCAAGGTACAACGCCCCGCTGCCACTGAAAGCATCCAGCACACGCGCGCCTTCGATGTAGGCAGCCAGCCAGTTGAACAGGGTTTCTCGCACCCGGTCCGGGGTCGGGCGCAAGCCTGGGCCGTCGGGGAAATTCAGACGACGGCTACGCCATTCGCCGCCAATGATGCGCAGTTGGCCCTGGCCATTGTGGGCACGGGCCGGTTTTGCGGATGGACTGGCCATTAATGCTCCGGAACACCGAGCGGTTGCTCGGCGGGTTTGTCTGTAGGGGGTGGCAAAGGCTTTTGCGGCACACTCGGCCCCGCCGTAACGATGACCATCTTGTCAGCCACCAGGTGCTTGTTCAGCGCCGCCTTGACCTGCTCGGTGGTCAGGCTCTGGGACTGCTGCATGTAGTCTTCCAGGTAGGTCAGCGGCAGGTTGTAGAAGCCGATAGCGCCCAGTTGGCCAACGATACTGGCGTTGCTGGCATTGGACAGCGGGAAGCTGCCGGCCAACTCACGCTTGGCGTCGTCCAGCTCTTGCTGGGTAGGGCCGGTTTTCAGGTAGTCACGCAGAATGTCCTGAACCAGTTTCAGGGTGCCCTCGCTGAGTTCGGCGCGGGTCTGCAGGTTGATCAGGAACGGCCCACGTGCCTGCATCGGCGTGAACCCGGAGTACACCCCGTAGGTCAGGCCGCGTTTTTCCCGTACTTCGCTCATCAGCCGCGTGCCGAATGTACCGCCACCCAGGATCTGGTTACCCAGCATCAGCGCGGCATAATCCGGATCGTTGCGGTCGATGCCCAATTGGGCGAGCAGCAGGTGGGTCTGCTTGGACGGGAAGTCGATATGGCTGGCGCCCGGCGTGGGCTCGCTCGGCTCGGCGACTTTGGCCAGTGCCGGGCCTTTAGGCAGCGCGGCAGATACCTGGGCAGCGATCTTTTCGGCGTCTTCGCGGCTCAGGTCACCCACCAGTGCGATCACGACGTTACCTGCGGCGTAGGCCTTGGCATGGAAAGCACGCAGTTGTTCGACGGTAATCGGGGTAATGCTCTTGGCATTGCCATCGCTCGGGTGAGCGTAGGGGTGGCTGCCATAGAGGCGTTCGAACAGTTGCTGGCTCGCCAGTTTGCCGGGGTTCTGTTTCTGGTACTCGAAACCCGCCAGCAACTGGTTCTTGATTCGCGCCAGTGCATCGCTCGGGAACGTCGGCTTGCCGACCACCTCAGCGAACAGTTTGAGCGCAGGCTCACGCTTGCTCGTGCTGCTCAGGCTACGCAAAGTGGCAACAGCCATGTCGCGGTAGGCGCCGTTACCGAAATCGGCCCCCAAGCCTTCGAAACCTTCGGCAATGGCACTGACGTCCTTGCCGGCAACGCCTTCATTGAGCATGGCATTGGTCAGGGTCGCCAAGCCAGGGGCATCGCCATCCTGGCTACTGCCTGCAGCGAAAGTCAGGCGCAGGTCGAACATCGGCAGCTCGCGGGCTTCGACGAACAGCACCTTGGCGCCCTCAGCGGTGTTCCAGGTCTGGATATCCAGTTGGCGGCGACTCGGCGCCTTGTCGTCGAGCTCAGCCAGCGACTGCAAGGTATTGCTTGGCTTTGCCGCCGGTTGTTCTGCGACTGCAGCGTTATCGGACTGGGCAGGGCGGGCCAGGAAGAATGCCAGCAGTGCCACCGCCAGCAGGATACCCAGGCCCATCAGGGTGTAACGGGGAGTCGTGCGCTCACTCATGAGCCTTTTCCTCGGGCAATACGTGGGCGATGCTCAGGCGCTCGCGGGTGAAGTAGGTGCTCGCGGCCTTCTGGATGTCAGCCGGGGTCACGTTTTTCAGCTCGTCCAGTTCGTTGTCGATCAACTTCCAGGACAGGCCAACCGTCTCCAACTGGCCAATGGTGGTGGCCTGGCTGCTGATAGAGTCGCGGTTGTAGACCAACCCAGCGATCACTTGGGCTCGAACACGCTCAAGCTCTTCAGCCGACGGCGGCGTGGTCTTCAGCTCTTCGAGCAGCTTCCAGATACCGGCCTCGACGTCGGCCAGGGTCTTGTTCTTCTGGGTATTGGGCGTGGCCGAAATCACGAACAGGCTGTCACCACGGGCAAAGGCGTCGTAGTTGGTAGACGCCCCGGAAACCAGTTCCTGCTCACGCTCGAGGCGGGTAGACAGGCGGGCGCTGTAGCCCCCATCAAGCAGGGCCGAGATCAGGCGCAGGGCGTGTACGGTACGCGGGTCCTTGGCGGTTGCCAGGCTCGGTACGTTGAAGCCGTAGATCAGGCTCGGCAACTGGGTGCGCACATGCAGCGTCAGCTGGCGCAGGCCAGGCTCGGCCAGTTCCAGCGGAAGCTTGGCCGAGGGCACCGGACGCTTGGGAATACCACCAAAAAAGCGCTGGGCGAGGGTTTTGACCTCGTCCGGGGTGACGTCGCCGACCACGACCAAGGTGGCGTTGTTCGGCACATACCAGGACTGATACCAATGGCGCAGGTCTTCGACGGTCATGCGCTCAAGGTCGGCCATCCAGCCGATGGTCGGTGTGTGGTAGCCACTGGCCGGGTAAGCCATCGCGTTAAACCGCTCGTACGCCTTGGCAGTCGGCTGATCGTCGGTGCGCAGGCGGCGCTCTTCCTTGATGACTTCGATTTCACGGCTGAATTCGTCGGCAGGCAGGCGCAGGCTGGCCATGCGGTCGGCTTCCAGCTCAAAGGCCACCGGCAAACGGTCGCGGGCCAGCACCTGGTAATAGGCGGTGTAGTCATCGCTGGTGAAGGCGTTTTCTTCGGCGCCCAGGTCACGCAGGATGCGAGAAGCTTCGCCAGGGCCAAGTTTCTCGCTGCCCTTGAACATCATGTGCTCCAAGGCATGGGACAAACCGGTCTGCCCCGGCGTCTCATAGCTGGAGCCCACCTTGTACCAGACCTGCGAAACCACCACGGGCGCGCGGTGGTCCTCGCGCACGACCACTTTGAGGCCGTTGTCGAGGGTGAACTCGTGAGTGGGCTGCGGATCGGCGGCAAAGGCCGCGAACGGCAGAATAACTGTGCTGAGCAGCAGGCCAGTGGCACGGCGGGCTAGAGCATTCATTCGTTGTTCAACCTGTAGGACTGCCCGCTTGGTCTTAGCGTCTGCGGGCGAGGAGGTGCTAGGATACTGATCCGGTTGCCAGACGACCATGCCTGTCGGGGTTCAAGCCCGAAGGCTTCTCGACAAAATGTGCGCATGAACAAGCCGGTTTAAACATAGTCTGTTCTGCGTTGAAAGAATTTTTTGAGGCGCCACAGTGGCGCATCGCTACCCTGAGATA
>NZ_MBPN01000098.1 GCF_001695625.1 Pseudomonas defluvii | reverse complement strand
ATCAGGCCGTTGATTGCACCGCGCACTGCTGCCAGCTGCTGCAGAACCGCGACACATGTCGGATCAGCCTCCAGGTCGTGCTCTAGAGCCGTGACCTGCTCGCTAATACCTCTAGCGTGACCGAGAGCTTTCTCCTTCTCTTAGGAGCGCTGGGGGTGTTGCCATCCTCCCTTCCCGCTGATGTGATAATACTATACCCCCCTACAGTATCAAGCAGCAAGCTAAAAATTTATTTCCGCTGCTTGCTTCCCTGTGCGGATACCTTTGCCCGCCCGCTTCAAGACAAGGTGACCCCGCAATCGAGCATCCTTTTCCGCTTTCTTCGTGTGCTTCAAATTCCCAAAATGCCTGCCCTGAAGGCCTTGGCGGTCATCACCTATCGCCAACGTTTTGGCGTTCGTCAGTGTGGACGGAACCTCGGAAATGAGATTACAAAATCTGCTACGGATTGACTGAATGCACGAAAAGGCCATCCAGATGGCTCCCTATCAGGCAAATAAGTGTGACGAATGAGAGTTGGATCCTATCTATCCTGAGAGCCAGGTTTCCCTTTTTGCTCGGCTCAACTATATTTATTCAGTTAAGACCTCGTTGTGTCTCTAACCGCTACAGCCTCTGAACCCTTCCAAGAATTAGGGAAACGTGATATGGCGACAGTAATTAGAGATCCGATGGATTTGCTGACCTCGATAGATATGGTTAACACCGGCGGATCAGCATACAAGGACAGTGACAAACGCGTTCTCGCAAGCTGGCCAGCGGACGCGAACGCCCCCCAACTTTCAACCGGCGGCGCCGGCCACACTACTTTCGCCCGCTGGTACAGACCAGCAGAGAGCGATATTTATGAGTTTTCACCGTCCGGAGTGATGCCAGATCACCGAGCGCTTATTCCAATTAGGCCGTGTAATTCTGAGTTTCGTATCGGTGGCAGGAGAGTTTTTAACAAATATATGTCTCCCGGAGACGTCGCTTTAAGCGGCCCTATCTACGCCACACGCAATTGTATTCACAAGGGAGAGCTCGATATGTTTCTTATCAGCTTACCTCCCACATTGCTTTCTGAGGCGGCAGAGACACTAGATGGAAGGGGCTTGTCAACTGACATCATTCTATTTGACGCCCATACCACACAGGATGCCATTTCCAACAACCTTCTCATGGCATGTTTTTTTGCAACTCAAGACTACTCCCCTGCAAACTCGCTTCAACTAGAGAGTCTTGGCTTGGCTTTAGCTATACATCTTGTTGGACAATACAGGAATCGTGAGCGCAAAAGCTCTTTCCCAAAGCAGTCTCCGCTAGCAACTTGGCGACTTAATCGTGTCACAGACTACATCGAGTCAAATCTCAACAAGAGCTTATGCTTAAGCGAACTCAGTGCCATTGCAGGACTCAGTCGCATGCACTTTGCGGCGCAATTTAAGATTGCGACTGGCCTCTCGCCCCACTACTACGTCATGAAGCGGCGAGTTATTGCCGCTCAATCCCTACTATTATCAGGAACTCTCACTGTCCAACAGATTGCTATCGCACTAGGCTTCAGTAGCGCCTCCCATCTTATAAGGCATTTCCGGCAGATCATTGGCGTTCCTCCTGGCCGCTGGCGAGAAGAAATGGCTCGAACAAAGCCACGCTGCTGAACGGAGGATAAATGATGAAGACCTACTCAACCCTGAATGGTCAAGCTCAATGGGCACCCGAACAGCAGGAGTCTTCGGAGAAATCATACATACCCACACCCATGGATGCGCTCCCCTCCTCCGAGACCATCTGGCGCCGGCCTCCCCCTCCCCATAAACTCCCCAGCGGCAATGACGCGCTCATCCGACTCTCCTGCTGGAAAAATTTAAGCTCTGATCCAACGATCGAAGTCCTCTCGGACACAGATGATGACTTTCACGTCGTTACACTGGTGACACGCAGAACACAAGCAGAGTTGTTTATAGACGAAAACAGCGCCTGGAAAGGAGGTATGCCTGGGCAATTATTAGTAACAGGGCCAAAAAGAGGCGCTTGGCGCAAAGTAATAAAACCGCCCTATGAGCATCTGAGAGTGTATCTTCCTCAGCAGCTTATCTCAGAATGTTTTGAAGCAGTTACAGGACATGAAGCTCCACCAGTAATTTCTCTGTGCAATGCCACTTCACTCAGTGATCATGGCGTTTCACACATCCTAGCAGCCCTATTACATGCCCAAAATCGACACGGCGGCAGCAATCCATGCTTAATCGAAACTCTCGGCTTGGCATTGGGTTCACGCCTAGTAGCGTGCCTACATAACCAAAGCCGGCCTAACGACAATGAAACAAAATTTAGATCCGAAAAACTCAGACTTCAAAAAACGCTGGAATACATTAATGAAAACCTAAACAACCACATAACCCTTACTCAACTGAGCAGTATATTTGGTGCAAGCCGATGCCGCTTTACAGTCACATTTAAGCAGCACACAGGCTACACACCACATGCTTACGTTGTGCAACAAAAAATTCTGCGCGCCAAGGAAATCCTTAAGAACACCAAAAGGCCAATTCTTGAAATAGCTTTAGACCTCGGATTCAATAGCCAACCTCATTTCACGAGTTCTTTCCGCAAAGAAGTCGGTCTTACGCCTGCACGCTGGAGACTTGAAAACTTATGAAAAGCCTTTCGGACAGAAAACCATAAGTTATGGCCACTTATTTTTTATCCGTACATGCTGAAAATGTTTATAACTCCTCGCCCGAGAGGGTTTCACTTCCTCTTGACCAAGAACACCACAGTTACTATTACGAATTCGAACTTAATAGTTACCCTAAGACCGGGCTAGGTAGGCATCCATGAATTGATGGAAGTCTTCTTGGTCTAAGGTTTCTAGACGCACTTGCTCCGTTATAGATTCGCTTGCCAGATTCTCAAAGACTTGTTGCTGCTCGGCGGCAAGCGGCATTTCGCGGAAGGCCTTGGCGTGCAGCCTGCTCTGGCGCAGGGAGAACTGGACGAAGCTCTCATTGTGCTCGCTCATGCTCGCCAGCACCTGGGCCGATGGGGTAAGGGAAGCATCATCGACCTTCGCCTGTTGCGCGGCCAGCGCATGCATATGTTCCTCACCGCCCCTAGCGCGGTCGAGCAAAACAGCCAATTGACCTATATGCCTAATCAGCTCGCTTGCCCAGGCCTTCAGGCCGATCGACTGACCATCAAGACACAGCTCCAAACCCGGACGGCGTCCCTCCTTGGCCACTGCAAGGAAGTTGCTGTCGTACTGGTCGCACTCACCGCTGTCAAACTGCGGGCTGTCTTCCAGGGCGCAAAACAGCAGGAACGCGTCGAGGAAGCGCGATTCGGTGAGGTCGATGCCCAATGGCATGAACGGGTTGATGTCCAGACAGCGCACTTCGACGTACTGCACGCCACGGGATGTCAGTGCCTCGATCGGTCGCTCGCCGACGTAAGCGACACGCTTGGGGCGGATGCTCGAATAGTATTCGTTTTCGATCTGCAAAACATTGCTGTTCAGCTGCAACCACTCACCCCGCTTGGTCGTCCCCTTCTGTTCGTACAATGGATAAACCGTATCGAGTGCCTTTCGTATCCCTTCGATGTAGCTGTCGAGACTGTTAAGGCTGGGGGCTAGTCTAGCTTGGGCATTACTCTGATAACCGAGGTCACTCATGCGCAGGCTGGTGGCATAGGGCAGGTAGAGCGTCTCAGCATCGAGCTCCTCGAGCTGGTGCGCTCGCCCACGCAGGAAACCTTTTTCTAGGGCCGGGGAGGCGCCGAATAGATACATCAGCAACCAGCTGTACCGGCGGAAGTTGCGGATTAGTGCGAAGTAAGCCGCAGACTGGTAGTCGCGATCACTCTGCTCACCACTCTCGGTTTCGCGCAGCAGCGGCCACAGCGCCTCGGCCAGGGAGAAGTTGTAATGGATGCCAGCAATGCACTGCATAGTGCGACCGTAGCGCAAGGCCAGTCCCTTGCGGTAGACATGCTTGAACTTGCCGACGTTCGAGGTGCCGTACTCTGCGATCGGGATGTCCTCCTCAGCTGGCAGTATGCAGGGCATCGATGGGCTCCACAGGTACTCGCCATCGAGTTTGGTGTAGACAAAACGATGGACCTGCTCGAGGCTTTCTAGCACTTTTGCCGGGTCGGCCAGGGCCGGGGTGATGAACTCTAGCAGCGACTCGGAATAGTCGGTGGTGATCTGTTCGTTGGTCAGCGCAGAACCCAATGCCGCGGGGTGCGGAGTCTGGGCCAGATGACCACCACCGGTCACGCGCAGGCACTCGCGCTCCACTCCGCGCAGAGATTGACTGAGCAAAGAAAGATTCTGTTCGACCAGTTGCAAGCGACGTAGATAAGACGTGCTTGCAGGAACGCGTTGATTACTGATCAATGTGCATGCCCCACGTGAGAAAACTCGCTGACCAATGCCACCAAGCCAATACCTAACAACAGCCATATGACCTGAAGCGAGGTATCTCCGGTAGTGCGGCGCTGGCGCAGCTGAGGAATCAAGTCCGACAGAGCCACGTAAATGAAGCTGCTACCCGCCAACGTGAGAAGCATAGGTTGCCAATCCCATAACTGGTCCAGCAACGTATATCCGGCAATACCGCCTATAGCGGTCATGGCACCCGCTATGGAGACTTTGCGCACTGCCGCGCTTCGAGGGCTGCCCTGCCTAAGGACTACAAGATCCCCCATGTGATGGGGAACCTCATGCACCAGCACGGAAACGGCGGCGATAAAACCCAGGCGCATATCTGCAACGAAAGCTGAAGCGATCAGCACGCCATCGCCAAAACAATGGATACCATCGCCGACCAATAGCGTCCACCCGGTATTGTGATGATCTTGTTCGTGGTGCGAGTGCTCATGACCGTGATGCCAAAGCTGGGCCTTGCTCAAGAAGAAGAAGAACACCAATCCCACCAACAACGTCAGGAACAGATCGTGGGATTCAGCACCGCTTTCGAAGGCTTCGGGCAACAAATGCAGGAGCGCTGTCGCCAGTAAGGCGCCTGCAGCTAGGCTCAGCAACCCCTGCTGCATATGGCCATCGTTGCGGCGAATCACCTGGGCGCGCACGACCAACTGATCAGCCACCCATACGCTACCAATACCTGCCATCAAAGTGACAAGGACTATGACTATCAATGACATGGACTCAGCACCTGAACAGGAAACAATTCGGTCTTCGACTAGTGACGGAGCACCTAGGTGGCCCGGAGCCTCACCGGACGAAAGCGCTCAACGCACCGCACAGATACTATAGGGGTGTATAGTATTTTTCAAGTCCATCGACACGTGAGAGCTGCTAATCCAGTGTCTGTACTCTGGCCTTTACTAAGCCGCGCAGACTGATCAGGCATAAAGCAGCGATACCTTAGCTAGGTAATGAATTCGCTGCCCAATGAGCTCCGCTTGGTCAGTACACCTGCAACAAGGGCACATGACGACCTCCTGATCGCTATTCAATAGTCTTGGCTATCGCCCAGCCTGACGGCTCAATTCCACCTTGTTCATGACGTAGAAGACGAGATCGCTGCCCCGGCATCGGCACTGAAACCTTGCCTCAGCCCCCCAATGGTCAAACTTTCAAGCTTTACCTAATGAAACTAAACCTTGCTCAAGGGCATACTTCATGAGCGCCACCGGCGTGTCGATGTTGAGCTTGCGGCGGATGCTCAAGCGGTAGGTCTCGACCGTGCGCACACTGATGTCCAGCTCACGTGCCATTTCCTTGTTATTGCGTCCTTTCGCGATCATTACCAGCACCTGCAGCTCCCGGGGCGTTAGGTCGTTTTCGTCACGGCTGCCGCCAACCAGCTTGCGAGTGATCTCAGAGCTATAGAAGCGCCCACCCGCGGCGATGGTCTCAATGGCCGCGACCAGTTCGGCAGACGGCGCGTTCTTGAGCACATAACCCGATGCGCCTGCGCTGATGGAAGTGCGCACATACTCCTGGTGGTCGTACATGCTCAACATGAGAATCCTGATGTCTGGATATAGGCTGCGAAGTCGCTGGGTGAGCTCCAGCCCGTTCATGCCCTGCAGGCCCACGTCGACCAGCAGAATGTCCAGCTCGGTGCTAGCCACCAGCTCGAGTGCCTGCTCCCCCGACTCGGCCTGACCGATTACGTCAAAATGCGCAATGGCGCCGAGCAGCGCCTTGACGCCGTCACGCACAAGGACGTGATCATCGACCAGGGCGATTCTGATTGGCTTGGATGTATTCATGGAATCCTCGGGATTCGAATGGAAACGCTCATGCGTTGACGATCGGTATCTGCACTTGCAGTTCGGTGCGCCCGTGGGCCGACGCGAGGGTGACGCTGCCCAGGTGATGATCGGCGCGCTCGCGTATGTTGCGCAGGCCGATGCCGTGGCTGTCGTCCGCGGCATTGGTATCGAACCCTACGCCGTTGTCTTCGACCCGCAGTACGATCATGCCTTGCTGCGCGGTAATCGAGACGATAGCCGTCGTCGCCTTTGCGTGACGCTCCACGTTCGCCAAGGCTTCTTGGATGATACGGAATAGCGTCAGTGAGACCTCCGGCCCCACGTCGGTAGCTGCCATGCCGCACTCGTACTGGGTGCGGATTGACGTGCGTTGCTCGAATTCCCGTACTTGTTGGTCGATAGCCGCCGACAGGCCTAAAGTATCCAGCAATGAGGGCCGCAGATCATGGGAGATCCGGCGTATCTCGCCGATGGCGGCCCCCAGCCGCGTAGTGCCCTTGCGCAGGTTTTCCAACCCCCCTTCTCCACCGCGGGCCAACTCCATGGCCGCCAGCTCGTACTGGAATTTTATCGACACCAGCTCCTGACTGATGCCGTCGTGCAGCTCCCGCGATACTCGCGAGCGCTCTTCTTCCTGCAGATTGACGATGCGCTGGTTTAGCAAGGTCAGCTTGCGGTCAGCCAAGCGATGCTCGCTGACATTAAGCATCAGACCGCCGGCGAAGATCACCAGTACCGCGACCAGCGAGAACGAGGCGATCGCCAACACCGTGGTCAGCACACCTGAGGCCACTTCCTGGCGTGATTTGAGGGTCGCCACCTCTACATCGTCAATGTAGATACCCGTACCGAGCATCCAACCCCAGCGATCGAGCATCACCACGTATGCCAGCTTACCGGTGATCTGTCCGGTGGATGGTTTCTGCCAGTCGTACAACTGATAGCCGTCCCCTTCCCTGGCGCTATTGAGCAGCGCCTTTATGACCGGTAGGCCGTTCTTGTCGGTCATCGTGATCAGTTCCTTGCCGACCAGCTCAGCCTGACGGGGATGCATTAGGTTCTTGCCGTGCTGGTCATAGACGAAGAAGTACCCGTCGCGGCCGAAATTGGCCTGGGACAAGATGGCTAGGGCGCGATTGCGCGTCGCCTCGTCATCCACGCCACCGTCGTACAGCGGTGCGATCAGGCTCATCGCCAGGCTTAGGTAGTTTCTCAGCTCTGCCTTCTTCGCCGTCATGATGCTGCTTTCCACAAGACGCGCCTGTTCCTCTTCCAGCTTGCGACTTTGGGCGAACACCAGGACGCAGATGAACAGCACTGAGAGGATCAGCGGCAGCACACTGAGGGTGACGATCTTGTGCTTGAGTTGCATGGTTTTTTCCGAAGCGAGGAGGAGCTGGCGACGCCACTATGCGGGTTGCCAGCCCTGGAACGCGAGAGCGCCACGATGAACGTGGCGCTCGCTTGCATCAGTGGCCGCTCAGCAGCAACGAACGGGGCGTCCGCTGCCTCCGCCGTAGCGCGCTTCTTGCCGTTCACGGAAGAACACCTCGTAGGACATCACCGGCTTATCCGGATGCTTTCCCTGCATGTGCTCCACGTAGGCATCGTAGTCCGGCATGCCAACCAGCATCCGCGCAGCTTGACCGAGGTATTTACCCATCTTGCTCAAGTCATTGAACATACTGTCGGGCTCCTCAGGCATCGGGCAAGGGCTGGAACGGCGACTCCTTGTCAGTGCGTTCGGGCATGATCCAAGCGCGACGGGCAACCTTGATTGCGAACCAGAGGATGCTCAGAACCACCAGCAGGAACAGCACGGTAAGAGTCGCATTGGTGTAAGCGTTGAACACCACGTGCTGCATCTGCGCCAAATCCTTCGCTGGGGCCAGCACTTGGCCGGCAGCGGCAGCGGTGCTGTACTTGTTGGCCAGGGCCAGGAAGCCCATCGCAGGATTCGGGTCGAGCAGCTTGATCAGCCCGGCCGTGGTGGTGCAGATCAGCAGCCATACCGCCGGCACCAAGGTAACCCAGACATAGCGCTGGCGTTTCATGCGGATCAGCACTACGCATCCGAGCATCAGCGCGATGCCCGCCAGCATCTGGTTGGAGATGCCGAAGAGCGGCCACAGGGTATTGATACCGCCCAGCGGGTCGATCACGCCTTGGTACAGCAGCCAGCCCCACATGGCCACGCAACCAGCGGTAGCAGTTAGGTTAGCGGTCCAGGAGTCGGTCTTCTTCAATGACGGCACGAAGTTGCCCAATAGATCCTGCAGCATGAAGCGCCCAGCTCGGGTACCGGCATCGACCGCTGTGAGGATGAACAGTGCCTCGAACAGAATGGCGAAGTGATACCAAAATGCCATGGTATTCTCGCCCGGCAGTGCCTTGTGGAGGATCTGCGCGATACCTACTGCCAAGGTCGGTGCGCCACCGGCGCGGGCCAGGATGGTGTGTTCGCCAATATCCTTGGCAGTCTGCTGCAGCACTTCAGGGGTGATGGTGAAGCCCCAGCTGCTGACGGTAGTCGCGACACTGGTAACGTCCGCGCCGACCAGGGCCGCCGGGCTGTTCATGGCGAAGTAAACGCCTGGCTCGATCACCGAAGCGGCGACAATGGCCATGATAGCCACGAAGGACTCCATAAGCATCGCGCCATAGCCGATGTAGCGCGCGTGGCCTTCATTGGCCAGCAGCTTCGGCGTGGTTCCAGAACTGATCAGCGCATGGAAGCCTGACACCGCGCCGCAGGCGACAGTGATGAATAGGAACGGGAACAGCGCGCCCTTCCATACCGGGCCCGTGCCATCGATGAAGTGAGTGACGGCCGGCATCTTCAGATCGGGAGCGATGAACAGGATGCCGATAGCCAAAGCGACGATGGTGCCGATTTTGAGGAAGGTTGACAGGTAGTCGCGTGGCGCCAGGATCAGCCACACCGGTAGCACGGCTGCAACGAAGCCGTAACCGATCAGCATCCAAGTGATCTGCACGCCGGTGAAGGTGAATGCCGGCCCCAAGAAGGGATCGGCGGAAACAATTCCGCCGACCCAGATGGAGGCGAGCAACAGCACCACACCAATCACCGAGATCTCGCCGATGTGGCCCGGGCGGATATAACGCATGTAGATGCCCATGAATACCGCAATCGGCAACGTGGCCATCACCGTGAACATGCCCCAGGGGCTTTCCGCCAAGGCCTTGACCACGATCAGCGAGAGCACCGCAAGGATGATGATCATGATCAGGAAGGCACCGAACAATGCGATGGTGCCCGGGATTGGGCCCATTTCCTCGCGCACCAACTCGCCCAGAGAGCGACCGTTGCGGCGGGTGGAGATGAACAGGACCATGAAGTCCTGTACCGCACCGGCTAGCACCACGCCGGCGATCAGCCAGAGCGTGCCAGGGAGGTAGCCCATCTGTGCGGCAAGCACCGGGCCCACGAGTGGACCTGCACCGGCGATGGCGGCGAAGTGGTGGCCGAAGAGGATGTGCTTGTTGGTAGGGATGTAGTCCAGGCCGTCGTTGTTGAGCACGGCGGGCGTGGCGCGCGTGGCGTCCAGCTGCATCACTTTGTTGGCGATGAACAGGCTATAGTAACGGTAGGCGATCAGATAGACAGCAACGGCTGCAGTCACAATCCAGAGGGCGCTGATGGCTTCGCCCCTGCGCAATGCCAGAGTGCCTAGAGCAAATGCACCCAGCAAGGCGACGGCGAACCAGGCAATTCGGGTAGCCAGTGTGGTCATTGAAAGTTCTCCTGCCGCGGGTATAGCCCGGCGGCGGTTCTTGTTTTTGTGTGGGTCCAGATAGGGACGGTGACACTCTGGCCGCCCTAGATCGGCAAGAACATTCGCATTAATACGAGGCCACACTCCGTAGTACTACGTAGCTAGGAACACAGCAGCGCTCCCATCACTTCTCCGCAATGAGCTGACATATAACGTCAGCGACAGGGCGTCACTGACTTCTAGATCGAAGCGAACCTTCTAACAAAGCCATTGTAAAAGCAATAGCAATATCGCTGGACAAACAGTCGTCGAAATTAGAGACGTCGATTCAGACTTTCGACCAGCATTTCGAAAACCACATCAACTCTTGGGCAGTTATCGGTCCGCTGAGGGTGACACACGTAGATCGGCCAACTCGCGCGCTCTAGCTCCGGTAGTACTTCTATCAACTCACGATTTGCTAGGTATGGCAAACACGTCATGCCCTGAATATAGCTAATCACATGCCCTGCCCGGGTAGCTTCCAATTGACTATATAAATCGTCAGTGGTTAGGTAGGGCTGCGCGGGAAAGAACTGGCGGCCTTGGTGAATATACCAGGGACAAGCTCTGCCTGTAGCGGGGTCCGTTACTGTACTAAGAGGGAAATTCTGTTGTAGGTCCTCGATATTCTTAGGCATGCCAATGCGGTCGATAAGCGAAGGGGCGGCTACGATCCGATTGCGCGTAACGCCAGCCTTACGCACGATCCATCTGTTATCGGATGGCAGGTCCAAGGTGATTAATATATCAACCCCCTGACCGTCGAAATCATCCAACGCACCCAGCTTTACATTCCACTTCAGAATGACACTCGGGTAACTCCGAAGACCATCGAGTATGTCTCCTAAGATGAGTCGCATGCATGGAGAGTCAGGTACAGACACACGCACTAAACCGCTCACCAGATCCTGTCTCACCTGACAACGATTCTGAAATAGCCGCTCGCTATCTTTTATGAGCTGCCTGGCTTGGGGCAGCAATTGCTCTCCGAAACCACTTAATCTGACCTGCCTAGTAGTACGATAAAAAAGTACCTCTCCAAACTCTCTCTCCAAGGCTCCGATTGTACGCGTGACCACTTGAGGGGATAGATTAAGTCGATTTGCCGCATCACGGAACTGCAAGACCTCTGCGACGACACAGAAGATTTTCAGGGCTTCTAGGCGATTAAGCATGATTTCCGACTCTAGAATTAAGGGGGCATTGATGATGAATTTCCATCCCCCCCTTCGAAGCCAGCTCCTCACGCGAGGAGCTGAGTTAAACTATTTGGCTGGTCAATTCAATAACCAGAAGCACGCCCCCAATAGCACATGGGTTCTACTAGAACCCTGTACTAAATGATCAAGTGGATCAGTCACAGCAAAACCTTAGCCATGCCGTGCGATGATCAAGGCCCCTACGAGCCCAATGCCATATTGAAAGCACTCTACTTGGTTCGCTTGAGCTGCTCAGCAAGGAATGGTGCGGTTCGACTGCCTGACGTCCTTGCCACTAATCTAGGAGTGTCGGACGCAACGATGTGCCCACCCTCCTCACCCGCACCAGGCCCTATGTCTATCACCCAATCGGCCTGAGCTACAGCACGCATGTCGTGCTCAATCATCACCACGGTATTACCGGCATCGACTAGGCGTTGCAGTTGCACAAGCAAACGGTCAGCGTCAGAAGCGTGCAGACCAGTGGTAGGCTCGTCGAGCACGTACAGGCTACGGCCTCGCTGGCTTCGCTGCAGCTCCGTGGCTAGCTTGATGCGCTGTGCTTCGCCACCCGATAGTTCGGTGGCGGGCTGGCCCAGGCGCAGATAGCCCAGCCCGATTTCCTGCAGCAGTTGCAGCGGCCGCGCGATGGCGTCTTCGCTGGCGAAGAAGTCACAGGCTTCTTCCACCGTCATCTGCAATACTTCGGCGATGTTGCGCCCGTTCCAGCGTACCTTGAGCGTGGCCTCGTTGTAGCGGGCGCCATGGCAGGTCGGACAGGGGGCGTAGACACTGGGCATGAACAGCAGCTCGACGCTGACGAAACCCTCCCCTTCGCACGTATCACAACGCCCCTTCGCCACGTTGAAAGAAAATCGGCCAGCGTCATAACGATGCCGGCGCGCGTCCGGCGTGGCGGCGAAAAGCTTGCGTACGTGATCGAATAAACCGGTATAGGTGGCCAAGTTTGAACGTGGCGTGCGGCCAATCGGCTTCTGGTCGACCTGGACCAGGCGCTGGACGACATCCACATCACCGGCGAGATGACCTCCTGTAGCCTCGATAACAGCAGGACCTTCGCTGTTAGCATTTTCAGCTGCATCATCTTCGGGCTCGTGCCCTAGGTGCAGTAGCAACAGCTCTGGCAGGGCCTGCGCGACCAGACTGGACTTACCCGAACCGGAGATACCGGTAACCGCCGTCAGCACACCCAGCGGGATACGTGCATCCACGCCGTGCAGGTTGTGCCGCCGGATGCCTAGCAGCTCCAGCCACCCGGTCGGTTCGCGCTCGTGGCTAGCCGGTGCGGGGATTTCGTCGAACAAGTACCGCGCAGTTCGCGACTCCGCAATCTCGCGCAATCCTTCTGGCACACCACTGTAGAGCACGCGCCCACCCCGCTCCCCCGCATCTGGTCCTACATCCACCAGCCATTGCGCGCGGCGCATCAAGTCCAGGTCGTGCTCAACCACGAAGAGCGAGTTACCAGCATCGCGCAGTTTATCCAGCGAGTCGTACAGTGCATGGCTGTCAGAGGGGTGCAGACCTGCAGAAGGTTCATCGAGCACATACACCACGCCAAACAGCATGGAGCTCAGTTGCGTGGCCAAGCGCAAGCGCTGCAACTCGCCAGCCGACAGCGTCGGCGTGGCCCGATCCAGCGTGAGGTAGCCCAGGCCCAATCCGCGCAGTTGGCGCAGACGCGCCATTACCCCACCGGCCAGGCGCTGCGCGGCGAGACGCTTCTCCTCCGACAGCGCCGACGTACGGCGCACGTCAGGCGATACCGCATGGACCGCACGACCACTTGCGGCCCGTTCGGCTCGATCACGGCGTGTCGCTTCGCGGTCGGTACCCTCGCCAGCCGTGTGGGCGCGGAAGTCGCCTTGGGCAATGGGCTCGAGCAGCGCCGCTAAGCGGTCTAGGGGCATTTGCATGAACTCGCCAATGTCCACCCCGGCAAAGGTCACCGACAGCGCCTCGGCCTTGAGTCGCTTGCCGTGGCAGGCCGGGCACAGCTTGCCTTCCATGTAGCGCGACACGCGCTTTCTCATCAACGCGCTCTGGGTGTTGGCAAAGGTGTGCAGCACGTAACGTCGGGCGCCCGTGAAGGTGCCCATATAGCTGGGTTCGAGTTTACGCTTGAGCGCCTGTTGAGTCTCGGCAGGCGTGAAACCCGCGTAGACCGGCACCGTGGGCGTCTCTTCCGTGAACAGGATCCATTCACGGTCCTTTTTCGGCAAATCCTTCCAGGGACGGTCGACGTCGTAGCCCAGGGTGACCAGGATGTCGCGTAGGTTCTGGCCGTGCCAGGCCGGTGGCCAGGCGGCGATGGCCCGTTCACGGATGCTCAGTGACGGATCAGGCACCATGGTCGCCTCCGTCACCTCGTACACATGGCCCAGACCATGACAGGCCGGGCATGCGCCTTGCGGGGTGTTTGGCGAGAAATCCTCGGCGTACAACATCGGCTGGTTGGCCGGATAAGCGCCGGCGCGCGAGTACATCATGCGCACAAGACTAGACAGTGTGGTCACGCTCCCCACCGAAGAACGCGCATTGCTCGCCCCTCGTTGCTGCTGCAACGCGACAGCAGGCGGCAGGCCGTCGATCGCATCTACGTCAGGTACACCCGCCTGGTCGATCAACCGCCGGGCATACGGGGCTACCGATTCGAAGTAGCGCCGCTGTGCCTCAGCATAGATGGTGCCGAAGGCCAGCGAAGACTTGCCAGAGCCGGAGACACCGGAAAACACCACCAGCGCATTGCGCGGAATAGCGACATCCACGTCCTTGAGATTGTTCTCCCGCGCACCGCGCACTTCCACTTGGCCGCTGGCCGCAGCAGTGCACGAGGATTCACCGTATGAAGGATTTGGCATAGCTTACTGTCCTACAGTTCGTGGATGGCTGAGCGCTGAAAGTCCGGGCAACATCCGGCTCAATCTGGCGATGCCGAATCATCGAGCGAGTGCAGCCAGGCAAGCTTTTCTCCCAGCTTGCGCTCGCGCCCGCGGTCCGTGGGTTGGTACCAGCCCGGTCGCATCACCCCTTCTGGAAAATAGGTCTGCCCCGCGGCGTAGGCGTTGGGTTCATGGTGCGCATAGCGGTAACCTTCGCGATAGCCCATCTGGCTCATGAGCTTGGTCGGCGCATTGCGCAGGTGCAACGGCACAGGCATCGAGCCGGTGCTCTTAACGAAGGCCTTGGCCTGGTCCCAGGCGGCGTAGGCCGCATTCGACTTGGGCGCCAAGGCAAGGTAGGTCACCGCCTGGGCAAGAGGGATTTCGCCCTCGGGAGAGCCCAGCCTTTCATAGGCTTGTGCGGCGTTGAGTGCCAGTTGCAACGCCTGGGGGTCAGCATTGCCGATGTCTTCGCTGGCCATCACCACCATGCGCCGAATCACCTGGGTGACGTC
The DNA here is from genome assembly GCF_001695625.1 of Pseudomonas defluvii. Lineage (GTDB taxonomy): Bacteria > Pseudomonadota > Gammaproteobacteria > Pseudomonadales > Pseudomonadaceae > Aquipseudomonas > Aquipseudomonas defluvii. Next base: position 3,591 of record NZ_MBPN01000098.1, on the reverse strand, counting down.
CCCACTGCCATCGAGGATCCGTGCCAGCCAATACAGCGCCGCATCCGGATCGGAGCCACGCAATGACTTATGAAAGGCGGATAACTGCCAATAGAACTCGTCGCCTCCCTTGTCGAAGCGGCGCAACGATGGGCTCGTCGACAACCTGGCGAACTCACCGTCGACCGTTGTCTTGCTCGCGCCGGACGCTGCAGCGGCTACCTGCTCGAGCAGGTTCAGGAAGCGCCGGCCATCGCCATCAGCGAAGCCTTTGAGCAAGTCCAGTGCTTCCGCGTCCAGGGCAACCCCGGCCAGATGCGGCAACGCGCGCTCATACAGTTGCTGCAGTTCATCGTGGGACAGCGGTTCGAGGGTGTAGACCTGCGCCCGCGAAAGCAGCGCCGAGTTGACCGCTAACCCTGGGTGTTCGGTGGTACCGCCTACCAGTGTCAGCAGCCCGGACTCGACATGCGGCAACAGTGCGTCTTGCTGCGCCTTGTTGAATCGATGAATCTCATCGACGAACAGCACCGTCGAACGACCATGCCCATCCAGCTCGGCCTGAGCATCGTCAATGGCCTGGCGGATGTCCTTCACCCCGGCTAGCACAGCGGAAATGGCGATGAACTGACTATCGGTGACACTGGCGGCCAGGCGTCCCAGCGTGGTTTTGCCCACACCGGGTGGCCCCCAGAGGATAAACGAGTGCAGTTTGCCTGCCTCGAACGCCAGGCGCAGTGGTTTGCCGGCCCCCAACAGATGCTGCTGCCCGACGAACTCTTCCAGGGACCTGGGGCGCAAACGCTCAGCCAAGGGCGGCTCAGGCTTTGTCGTAAACAGATCGACCAAGATCATCTCCCAGCATGGCTGATAGTTGAAGGCGCCACAAAGCAGGATCGGCGTCTGCGTGATTAGGCGAGGCTTCGCAAAGAATAGTTGCTGGAACCTGAATCAAGCCCCGGAGCACTCCCTGGACCAAGCCGACCGCATCAGGAAGATTTCTCTTCCCCTGCATGGTCACCATGGGCATGCCTGATTCGCCGAACCGTCCACCAGATCGCCAAAATGACCACGGGTACCAGCCCAGCGATCACCAGCTCAGGAGCAACCTTGTCATGAACTCCTGGGATACCTTTGAGCAGATACGCCAGCAGGCTAACGACGTAATAGGAAATAGCCGCCACCGACAAGCCTTCAACGGTTTGTTGAAGGCGCAGTTGCAACTTGGCGCGATTGTTCATCGACTCCAGAAGGTCCCGGTTCTGACGCTCAAGCTCAACGTCGATCCAAGACCGTAGCAATGCAATGGCGCGCGTCAGCTTGTCGGAAAGCTTGGTCTGGCGTTCCTTGACCGACTGGCAGGTGCGCATCGCTGGCGCAATGCGCCTATGCAGGAAATCGCGCCACGTGCAGTAGCCCGCTACTGACTCCTCCGCCAACGCATCCAACCGCTCTTCGACGATCTCGTAGTACGCCCGACTCGCGCCGAAACGATAAAGGTTCGCTGCCACACCGGCCTCCAGCTCCGCCCCGAGGCTGGTAAGCTCAGCCAGCAGAACATCGTTGTCACGACGCGCGCCCTTGCCGGTGCGCATTTCGTCAGTGATGGCCGCGAGTTGCGATTCCATGCGCCGCAGATCCACGGTCAAAGAGCGTGTCAGCGGGAGCGCCAGGAGTGCTAAAGTGCGGTAGGTCTCGATTTCCAGCAGGCGCTGGGCGAGCGCTCCTGCGCGAGCCTGAGTCAAGTCACGGTCAAGAATGAGGATGTTCGTCAAACCATCCGCGTCCTGCCGAAAGTCGGTCACAATAGCGGCTGCGCCGTTCTCCACCACCGAATAGCACAGGCTAACAGGGTCAAAACGTTCAATCTCCTGTTCAGCCGCCTCGGTCCAAGGCAATACATTCAGGCGAATACCTGAGATTACCGGACCTGGTGGAACGAACCCTCGCTTGAAGGGATTCTCTCCACAAGGTGCTCCCGTCTCGGGATCAAGCACAGCACTCCACAGATAGGTCGAGAACTCGGTGTGCTTCTCGCAGTGCAAGTCACCTTCGTCCCAAGTCAAGCCGTGAAGCGGCGTCGTATTGTCGGGTTCCGCAACACCCAAGCGTTGAGACAGTTCGGTCATCGCCGCCTGATCTTTAGCTGAGTCACCTTCGGTGATGAAGGCAAGCTGCAATAAACCTCGTGGGGCCTGGATAAGCAAATGCGGCCGCGCATGAACTTCGTTCACAGCTGCAGCTCGATCAGCCAAGGCCTGCATACCGTACACAGTTGTTTGGAAGGCGGGGTTAGGGGCCATATCGAGTTGGGGCGGCTGTTTCATAGCGACCTCATTTTTCGTTGAAATTAAAGGTATCACGTGTCGTGGTAGAAGACTTTTGGCGTATCCCACACGTGGCCAGCGTCCTTGTGAAGAAGGTAGCCGGCTAGCACATGACAGGATAGACACGGAACAGGTTAACTCGCGCCATTAGCACTCAGCTTGCATCAAGTGCGATGCCTGAGATCATCACAATTCGGCTATCGGTGAGACTTTCGCGATATATCTCATGGGTGACAGGGGCGCAAAATCGAATTTACTCTTCGTTGCGCCTAGCCATTCCGGACCAATTCCCCATCGAAAACACCTCATCCTTGCGGCGATTCAAGTGCGATTCTGGCTCGTTGTAAGCGCCCTACCAGCGGGGATGGCCACGCATGTGCAGCTTCAAGGCTAAGATTTACGCTCCCCTGCAAACGCAGGACCATAAAAATTAGCGAAGGTAGGACCTGACAATGGAGATCGTGTCATCAATCGACTGCTTCTGCGAATCACTTCTAGCATCGGTGTGCGGAAACTCCTCCCGTAGATAACTCTCCAGGATTGCGGCCATTAAGCCATTCACGGCTCCGCGCACAGCCGCTAGCTGCTGAAGAATCGCAGCACACTCAGCACCATCATCTAGTGCTTGCTCAAGAGCTCCTACCTGGCCTTTGATGCGTCGCACACGGGTCAGCGCTTGCTTTTTCTCACGGGGATTATGGGGCATCGAACACCTTCAAGGGTTGGACGCATGCATCATACTATACTACCGGGCAGTATGAAAGCTTGCGCATGATTGAAAACCGTCGCTCACATTGCGCTCGAAGCACACCATCCGAATCCGAAGCTGCCCGCGCTGAAAACGACATATTAAAAGCTGAAGGGCAGAAAACACACGCCCGTGAGTCGCTCAAACTAATCGCCGCGCCTCACTTCGTGAGAAAAATCCATGCAGCTGGCGCCTCGCTTCTGGCAGAGCACTTCCATGCTCTCACCGTAAAATTCCCAGTCTGTTTCCTAAGAGCCTCCACTTAACGGAGACTCACTCAGCAGCGACAAAATCCATCTAGTGCAGGCGCTAGCCTGCACTGAGACGATCTCGTCCATGCTGCACGGACTGACAATCTTCCCTGACTATCAATCCACCGCTGCAGCCTTACTTGGGTTCCAGCTCGGCGGGCCCACGCTTGGCCTGCGGTGTCGACCGCATGATCAGACGTGAACCGCGATAACCGACACTGTGGTTCCAGACCCAACTCAGCGCGACACTCAAGCGATTGCGCACGCCAATTAGGAAATAGATGTG
>NZ_MBPN01000097.1 GCF_001695625.1 Pseudomonas defluvii | reverse complement strand
GCCGACCAGCTGCAGTGGCAGTAAGCGACGCAGCTTAAACTCGCTGAAAAACTGTCTTGACCGATGGGTCCACTTTAGTATTCTCTGCTGAGTAAACTTTTCATTTGAAGAAAAATCGGAGCGTTTATGCGCCAGGTTCTGCTCGTAGTCGATATTCAGTCCACATTCAACCCACCGGAATGGTTGGTTGACGGCGTGCAGGCGCTGTCGATGAAGATCCCGACAATTGCGTCTATCGAGCTTCACGATGAACAAGCGACGCCCTTCCAGCGTCAGCTCGGTTGGAGCCCGGCAAGCACTGACAAATGCCTTATCAAGGCCGACAGGGTCTTCGTAAAAAATGGATATGGACAGACCTTAGAAACCATCAAGTACATCAAGGCGCTGGGCGTTGATCGAGTCCTGGTCTGCGGAATACAGACCGAAACCTGTGTCCTCGCAGCTGGATTTGCATTGTTCGACGCTGGCCTCACTCCAACGCTGATAACGGATTTAACGGTGGGTTCGTCTTTGGATCGGTCTGGTCAACTCGGCATTGACCTGTGGGCACATCACTTCCGCAACGTGACAACGGCAGACGAAGTGATTGCAGGGCTGTCAGCGCTGCGTTGAAGGCCTGAGTAGCTCGATCAAGAATCAACATCACCGATGTGCTCGCACTCCAAATTGGCAATATCCGAGCTGACTCGTTGATTGCCTGTTCTGCTTGCAAGGTGTGTTTGCCGTACGCTTACTCAAGAGCCGCGAAGTAGGAGCTCTGGGACTTCACAACCCGTTGAGTTCCGGCTGTCCCAGTACGGCCATAATGCGAGAGGACCACCCAACCACCCGAGGTGGAATTGAGCATCAAGGTGTAGAACTTATTGGAGCTACCTTGCTGACAAAGGTAGTTGTGGGTCTGATTCAGGCTCATGCGGGCTCCCGTTGCATGGGAGTGATGATCCTTCGTTCAGTGAGGTGCCAGAAGCTCGGCTTGGAATGGAGACTCCCGGCTGAGTATCCCCAGGAGGGCCCTGGTGCACTCAGCCGGAGATGGAGGGGAATTACACCGCTGGGGCCAGATCCGGAGCCGGGTGGCCTTTACGGTGGGCGCGGTGGAGATGAGTGGCCCAGGCGACCAGGAGCGCGAAAAGGGTGAACGCCATCCAAAGACTGCCGATGCAGAACCATGCGATCGGATTGAGGGTGGTGCCCTCACCGAACATGAGCGTGGTGGTGAGAGCGCAGGCCACGACAAACAGGGTCATGGCCATGAATGCAACGCGGAGGAAAGACTCGGTGATCATGTGGTAGCTCCTTCGCTAAACCGACATTACTGATTTGGGCTTTCGCCGGGCCAACCTGTCCGGCATGAGCAGAGGTATAACCAGGGTGAGTCTTGTTTCAAGGTGCAGCCTGAAAATACGAACCCCGCCGAAGCGGGGTCACTGTGACTATGGAGTTAGCCGGTCCACGTCGAGTATCGCGTTCAACTGCCCTTGCAGCTGTTTCAAAGCGCCCTCGATGTCACCTTGCTGCAGATTATGGAGTGCACACGATGCCGCAACATGAAGATCCACGTATGCATGCATGAGCGTGTTGTTAGTGGGGTAGGAGGACGCCGGGCCAGGCAGGGAGACCTCGATGTGCTGTGTGTCCTGCTCACTCCAGATGGCCTCACTCTTCAGGCAGGTATCTCCACCTTCAGTCACCAGGACCAACTGGTTGTTGATCTGCAGGAGCTCTTGGCCATTCCAGTTCACTAGGGTTTCGCTACCGTCCTCAAGAGTAATGGTGTCGCCTGTCTTGTGGATTTCACGGGGAACCCAAGCTGGGATCACTTCAAAAGTGCCGGCCAGACGATCACCCGAGATCGGGTGGTAGGGATATAAACGCGAGTTGCTCGACATTCTGTTTTGGCTCCTTATTGATGAACAATGGAGCCATTCTTGAATGCGTTAGGGGGGTGCCACCAGCTGAGTGGTGTCAAACCTCAGGTTCAAATTGCGGGCAGTGTTTCCTTACCGCGGTGAGTAGATCGTCCTGGGTAAACGGTTTGGTGATGTAGTCTGTTGCGCCGTGTTTTTTGCCCAAGGCGATGTCAAACAGGCCATCCTTCGACGAAAGCATCACCACAGGAACTGACTTGAAACTGTCCCGGCTACGAATCAGTTGGCAGGTCTGGTAACCGTTGAGCCGCGGCATGAGGACGTCGATGAAAATGAGGTCTGGTTTAAAGTCCAGAGCTCGGCCGAGACATTCGAACCCGTCGACAACGCAAAGCACCTCGCATCCTGCCTTAGCGAGCATGACTTCGCCCGTTTTTCGGATAGTTCGGGAGTCATCGACAAGCATGACTCGCAAGGGGGATAGATTACTCATAGGGGTCCTCGGGATTACGTGCCATCAATGGCAAGACCGACGAATGTTCGCCGGTCTGTTGCTGATAATCCAGTGAAGTCAGTTTGCTACTTTTCACCGCATCAGAAACGCCGTATTTCCGGATCGAATTCCTGAGCAAGACGCATGGCGTCACTCATCGATTTGAAGCCCGATTGCCGCGAGCCATCGGAAAGACGTACTTCCCACTGCAGGGCCTGATTACCGGCTTTGGAAGGCGCGGTATGGCTCCAGATCCGCGCTCCTGTCTCGTGCTGATAGATGCCTGGCCGGCTTCGGTACCACCCTTGAACGGCCTTGCTCACGCCTCGCCTCCGGATTTCAGCGGGTTTCCAGTGGCAGCATGCATTAGCACCTTTCGCTTTGCCCCGCGCACCAAGCGGTAAATCTCCACTTGGCCTGCAGATATCGCATCTCGCAGGTCTTGCTCATCATGGGGCGTGGCTTCAACTGTCGAGATCGTGTCGACAACCTTGTGCATCTTTCCGTCGGACAGAATTGTGAACGTCGGGCCGGGACAGATCCTTGCGAAGGTACTGGAACTGGGACTCTGGCCAGCCTGGTGCTTCCAGCCATAGAGCACACCTTCTACGGTGTCCGAAAGTTGGGGGGTGTGATTGCGATTCATCAAATAGCCTCGTCAGCCAGGAAATTTCGTGGCTATTTGAACGTTCCGAGAGCTGTGCCAGAACCACTTGGAAAGCAGACCAGCATTTCGAGTTGAATCAGTAACTTTCTTCGATAAAGTCGGGGGTGTCCGTAGCAAAGTGCCTTCAGAATGACTCCTCTCACTCAGATCAAGATCGAACGTGGCCTGTTCAAGGCCCCCGCAACCCTCACCGAGGTGGATCGAAACGCTCTTGCCGTCATCCAGAACCTAGGTGGTGAGATCACGGACGCCGGTATGTTAGGCACGCTGGTTTCGACCAAAGTCGCTTCAGCAAGAAATCAAAGGTTGCTGGGGGGCCGATTAATCAAGCGATTGGAGGGGATGGGGCTGCTGGAGCGCCGGCGGAGTGACGAAAGTGTCTCCCGGTTCGCACTTACAGAATCCGGAGCCGAGCAGGCACGGGCTTCGAAGCTCCCGATCACTGCACGAATTCTGGCGTGACTGGGGGGCGCCTTTGCATAAGGTGCCCCAGTCGGAGAGCCCCTCTACTGGTTCGAAGAGCTCAGGACATTCGCGATAACTGCCAGGCCCAGTGCAGTGAGCTTGACGTCGAAACAACGATCATCAGAGTCGAGCCGGTCCGGCATCTCAGCGACGATGCCCTTCTTCATGCAGGAGAGCGCAACGCGATGCTCTTCTCGATCGCACTCCACTGATTCCGTTTCAGTCAGGTCGTTATCAAAGGACCGCACGAACCGCAGCTGAGGCTCAGTGAGCTTTCCCGCAATTTTGTCAGCGCGAAGCCCGATCAGGTGCGTATGGACCTGGTCTGCAGGGATTTCCAGTTTCGCCCAGGCGGCAAAAGAGGTACGGGTGCTGTTGCTCTCCTGTCCGATGTCGGTGGAGGACTTGGCGTTCAGGCAGCGAAAGCGCAGGCAGTCTTCATCTTCGACGCCGGCGTAGAGCTTGTATTGAGGCCCCTCATCAAGCACTTCCCGCAGTCCAACCTTGCCATCGCTGTAGAACCGACCTTTTCCGATTTCTGACTTTTTCATCAGCAGATCCTTGTTTGAGTGGATGTGTTGCAGTCGAGACTGCTCGTGGAACAGGGTCATCATCCGCCCATCTGTTCTGTGCCAGCAGCCGGGATGATTAGCCCTGGTCGACAGCTTCGTTCGTTTCCTGGATGCACTGATCCAGCTTGCCCGGGCTTTTTCGCTCCGAAAGGGTCTTCACTCCGGCCAGCGCGGATAGCTCAGCTGCTGCCTCTGCGTGTCCATGATTTGCAGCTACGGCATACCAGCAATACGCCTCGAACTGGCCATCAATTGAAGGGTATTTCCCCAGGCTTAGCCCCAGGGCAAACCGATACATCGCCTCTATGTCGCCGTTGTACGCCTTCTGCTTGAGAGACTCCGCTCGTACATCCGCGGGGTCTCCCTCCGTACGAGGCTGCACCACCAGGGAAGCTGACGCGCCGAGCGTGCGCGGTACGCTGAGGCCAGAATTCAACATGCTGAGAGCTCTAGCCGATTCAGAGTCTCCGGCGGCTGCGGCTTGACTCAAGAGATCTTTTGCTCGGGATGGATCGTTGAGGTTGGGTTGGTAAGTGTTATTGAGCAGCAAGGCGAATTCCCGTTTGGCCCTGACGCTGGTCTCTGCAGCTTTCTCCATCAGAGCGGTCCCATATGGGATGTCCTTGGTTACCCCTTTCCCAAGTAGATAGTCCCAGGCCAGCACCCGGGTAGACTCGACATGGCCAAGTCCGGATGCAGTGGTTAGATAAGCCACTGCGAGCTCAGGGTTAGCTGGCACTCCTTCTCCGTTCTGGTAGACCTTGGCCAGCCGGTACAGGGCATCCATGTTCCCCCTGAAGGCGCTTTGCTCCAGCAGTTCGATCATTGCCGTCGTGTCACCGGTGGTAGCTACCTTTTCCGCCTCGGCCAGCGCCTCACGGCCGGAGTCGGGTGCCGGTGTTACTGCAACTGGAACGTTCGGCGTAGAGGAAATCGGGGTCGGAACTGCACCAGCAGGGTAGACCTGAACGTCGGGTTCGATGTCAGCCGTCTGCCTGATCTGAGCGACGGGCAAATCGGCAGGGACTTGCCGCGGTGATGCTTTGAGGATGCGACCAGGTTCCGCGGCGGGTGCTTGGAGTGGTTCTCGCGCAAGAGGCTCGTCGAAGGGGTTTCCCTCCCGTGTGACTTGGGAGGTACAGCCAGATGCGATGAGCGTTAACAGGAAGGTGGTGGGGATGCTCAAGCGTCTCATGCAGAAGGGCTCCTAACCATAGGCTGGCAAGGATTACAGAATCAGCAGAGAGGCCCAACCGAAAGCCAGGCCCGCATTTTCGGGCCCGGCTCTAAACCATAACGGGAAGTATCTGAAGCTCGGTGGACGTTAAGCGTTGAGCAATTCGAGGTCAGCCTCGGTGTGCGGGGTTCCACTGAAGTTCAGTCGGCGATACAGCTCCTTCAGGACCTTCTCGTCATCGGTGTAGTCCATCTCGATGCAGGGGAAGATCAGGTTGTTGAAGCGGCGGCGCTTGTCAGCCAGGCTCAAGTCCTGGAAGAAGATCCCCCCGAAGATGCTGATCTCCCCGTGAAAGAAGCGGGCGATCGCAGTGATTCGCTGTTGACCATCAATCAACCACCCAGACATGGGCTTGTCATGGCCCTGGTCGTCATAGTCGCGCCCATTGATAACGTAGTACCCGGTACCAAGGCCCAAGAAAATCCCCTCAATAAATTGGACCTGTTGGTCGAGGTTCCAGCTGGGCGGACGCTGCCACGGCGGAAGCACCAGGTTCAAAAGCTGACCCTCCTGATCAACGTTAGTGCGGGCCGGGGTCCCCTCCCACAGTGCGCTTATAGAATACGAGCGCTGGTTCCCAGCAAGGATTGGAGCAGGTAGGGAGAGAGAGGACATGGCGATCTCCAGTTGTTGAGCGACCAGGAAAAAGTGGATGCGCACATAATCTGGCAGGTAGGGGTGTGCCAGAAGCCCATGCGAGGAACTGTTGTAGATCGTCAGGTCCAGGCCTTAAGCGTCTCGGCCGGAACCTCGGAGCGGAGAGTCAAGATACATTGCTGGTAGGCCACATCGTAAAGAATGACCGCCTCGCCGATTTTCAGCGCCCTCATCACTCGTTCGATCTTCACGGCCTCAGGAGTGTCGTCACCCCCATCAGTCCCGTCCCTACTCACGAAATCGGCCATGAGGTTGTGAAGCGTTTCAGGCTGTAGCTGGTCGTAGGGTATGAGCATGGGATCACCTCTGAATTGCCTTGAAGGGTGAGGTGATCCTCTGCTGTTGAACGGTGTGCCAGAACCTGCAGTGTTATCAGTCCCTACTCTGGCAGTGCTGCACAAAACTTCTGATCAGATCCCGTTCGGACCTGGCGTCAATCAGGAAGCCGTAGAATGAGTCAGAGCCTGCGGGGTGAAAGCCAAATCCAAGTTGTTCAGCGGACTGCATATCCCAAATCATGCTGGAGTCAGGGGTGAAGGTCGCCGTCAGATAATCACCACTGATCTTGGGAGCGGATTGCAGATGAGGGATGGGGAGAAACTGGCTGTTCACCCTCAGGGTGTAATTCCGCGCATTCCGCAAAATCTCTTGGTTGTTGGTGCCTGCATCGTATAGAGCGGAAATCTTGACGCCGTTGTGACTCGCGCAGGTGACGATCAGCTTGCCGGTACCGTTCCAGGTTTCCTGTTCCCCCTTGAGGTACACAGTTCCTTGCTTGCCTTCGATCCCCCACTGGGGCGATAGAATCCCGTTGTTCACCAATGACAGGCCAGAGGCTTCAGAAATTGGTAAAAGCTGCATCTTGCCGCCACCGACCTGGGCCATCTTTTCGAACAGCAAAGGGCTGACCCCCATACGGATCAGGTAGCTGGTGATGGCAGCGCTGACTACCTGCCCGACATCCAGGTCTGACGTCGAGGTGGTCCGGCGATAAAACCTGTGGATGCCAATACGGGCGTTCTGGTCTGCAAACCGGAAGTGGCCTCCACTGAATGTAAGGACGCAAGCGCTGTAGCAGATCCCGGGCAGAGGCTTGCCATAGTTACCACTGCTTTTTCCGATCGAAGTGTTGATGCCTCTGCGCCGGATCGCTTCACCCAGCTCCATTCCTGCGACCAGGTCCCCACCTGCAGAGTCCAGGTAGAGCATCGGCACCTTCCTGCCTATCTGGTCGAGGGCGGCCAGCATCTCCTGTTTGGTCGAGGTGGTTATTTCGCCTGAAAGGTACAGTTCTGCGGGCGCGGCGGTTCCATCAGGATATGTGCTTTGGAGCACTTTGATCGATGCGCCAGCGGTAGCAGGACTGAACATCAGACCGAGACTAAAGGCTGCGCCAAGAGCCTTCCCGGCCAAGTTTCTGATCTTCATCTGGCGCACTACAGGTCGAACCGTTTGAAGGTCAGCTTTCCTGCCGGAGTGTCTTGGGTGAGGTCTCCATTCTCCAGGATTTCGAAGCGAACGATGCGGTTGCCTTCTTGATCGAGGGCGGTAATTGATCCAGATTCTCTGCTCCAGCTGGACACCTTTACGTCCTGACCATCGGCGCTGATATTCCCTTCTTGGATCACCGCAATACCAACCGTCCTGGCCTGGCCTCCTTCGGATTCCATCGTTGCCTTGTAGGCACCGACAATTGAGTTGTCGCAGCCGGCGATCAGTGTGAGGGACATCACCAAGGCTATTCGTATAAGAGATTGCATGGAGGGCATCTTTGCTTTCCGAGAATAGGGTTTCTACAAAAAGCTAACGGGTTCCCCCGGCCATTCCAGTGAAAATGTATCCCGGAAATTCAGGGCCTACATTTCTGACGCGATCGTGCGGGTAGCGGCTTCGGAATGTCCTGTAGGCCTGCTTTCACCATCCTGCGGTACTGGTCACGTCGGGGAGGGGGAGCAAGGGGTATTTGCTCCGGGGGCGGAATTCCCTCGCGCTGGGCCAGACGAAGCACCGTTTCCTCGTAAGCATCTTGGTAGTTTCGAACGCCAATGCTGACCCTGATTTTAGGGGCGCCGTCGGCGGTTTGATTGGTTGCCCAGTGCGCGCGATAGGGTGGTGACTGGGAAACGATCAAGGAAATACTTGCGATTGGTTTGGAAGAACACGCGGCGCTATGGCTGCCTGGATCGATGCCTAGCTTCTTCTCTGTCAAATCACGCCAATCCATAGCTGCGCGTAGAGCTTCGCTGAGGGAGACCTCGGGGGTGATCTTGAAGGTCTGGTAATAGTCTCGACGATGCTCCTTCGTGCCTTGCTGGATCGTTGGCCTATATCCAACAATCTCGCCGTCCTGGTTCTTCAGAATCACGATCCGACGCATCTGGAACCGTTTGTCATCTCGCCAGCGGCGTTGTCGCATAAGGCGAGGGGCGGTCAGGCGGAGGGTATCAGCGGACGTAGAAGGTATAGGGGCAGGGGAGGCAGAGAGGGGCACTGGCAATGTTCCTTATCCATTGGCCCCACCCATATTGGGTAGGGCCATCCGAAGTTCGATATGTTCGCAAACATCGAGGGGGATTCAATGCCATTTGTCGGTCCGGAATTTCGGACACTGAGGCTCACCAAAGGAACGATGGCGGGCAAGCATTCTCCTTAAAGTGGAGCGAGATGCCGAGGCTACACGTCTATCTCAATGGTTTGCGCCTGGATAACGCCAATCAGTTGGTGAAGGCGATTAGCCAGGTCACGACGCGCATCAGAAGTGACAATTCGACCATCGCCGTATAGGCCCTGCATGATGGATTGAAGGCAGCGGAGCTGCTCACCTTCGAGAAAGAACCCCTTCATGCTTTCAAAGCTCGGTGGAAAGAGGTCTCGCCAGTGAGTGATCTGCTCGGTCACATCCCAAGCTGACGAGCAGGTGGTTTTCCATCGGCCGGAGCACTCATCTTCATCTGGGGGATACCACCTGACGACTGCCTGGGTTCCATCCTTGAATAGCCCCTGAAGTGCTTCAGATCGGGTCGTGTAGTGATCGGTGTTTGTGGCCGCTGGCGCGATGAGTACGCTGATCCAAGGCATGCTGCCTCTCCCGTGTATTAGGCCCGGCGTTTTGTCGTCGGAGATAGTTGTTCGAGGGCGTTCAGCAATCGCTGCGCATCATTCGTGCGGATCTGAACCACCTCTGCGCCACCGGCAATGCCGGCGCGGAGTTGGCTCGGTACTTTCGCTTTGAGCAGCGTACGGACTACTGCTTTTGCCGCGGCGACAGGGCGATCCTTGCGGGGCTTCCTCTGTCTGTCTTCCTCCTGAGCCGCTTCCTGAATCACAGCCATAACGTCCTGGCCTGTGGCCTCAGCAACACGCATTGCCTTGTGTGCTGAGGCAATGGACGCTTTTCGGTTGGCCACCATTTCCACCAGCCCAGTCGGTGCTTTGGAAAACTCAAGTAAGGTTTTCACATGCCGCAATGATCGGCCTGCGATCGCTGCGATCTCGATGTCCATACAACCAGCCTGGCTAAGGTTCATATACACCTGCGCAGCCAGGTGCGGGCGAAGGCCCGCAAGAGCTATCCGGAACGCCTGCACTACTGCTGCAGGAATCGACTCGCCGGAGGTCAGAGAGGTCTTGACCTCTTCATATGGCAGATCTTTCACGCCTCACCCTCCCGCGAAATGATATCGACCTTCGTGCCGGCGCAATCGACTACGTAGGTGTAGTCCTCACTGGTATCGGCGGAGGTGTCAAAAGTGCCCTTGAAGTCCTCGTCGCCGTAGCTACGAGAGCGCGGAACGAGCACCGGGTAGTAGTCGGTGGAATGACGGGTATCGCGGACACCGATCATCAGTCGCTGATCCAGGGTGATGAGCTTCTGCCTTTCCTCGTTGACCTTCACGAGCACGGCCTTCAGGTCGGCGGGCAGAATCTCCAGGTCGAACTGTTGGAGAGCTTCCAGTTGATCGAATAGGGCTTGGAGCTGGTTGGTATGGAACATGGGATTCTCCTTCTGGGAACGTGGAGTAATCCTCACGCCTGCGGGGCTGTGCCAGAACCCCCTTATGGAATGACACAAGGTGTTCTTTTTTCTGGAATTCAGGTCGTTAACTTCCTTAAGGCGAACTGTAATCGCGAAGGAGAGATCAGACTTTGAAGTGGACCTTGGTAGTTGTCACCTTTCTACAAGGTGGTTATGGCACTCCAGCAGGAGTGCAGTACCCCATCGTTTCCGTTACCCCGTACCAAAGCCAGGCCGAATGCGTAACGGTCCTCAACGCCATCATGGATATGTCGGGCTATCAATCTCGGGCGAAGTGCGTCCCGCCGCCGGCAAAGATTCCGGCGAAAGAGGCGGCCGTTAAGTAGATCGGAGTGCGAAAGGGGCCGCCCTTTGGGCGGTCCCTACATTTTCGTGATGTGAGACTGTCTCAGTCTAGTGGAGAGTGGCTGGCGCTCTCAGGATCGGTGCGTAGGGGCTCTCTGCGAGGAGTAGGCGGCGGCGTGTTTTCTTCGCTCTTCTGCTCTCGAGAAGTGCTGGCGTGCGCCGCTGATATTTCTTTGGCGACGATACGAACCATTACGCTATCGGTAATGAGTCCATAGAAGGTGCCGTGCAACTCCAGAGGATGTGCAATTCGATTCAAGAACTGGCTCCGTGTTTCTGATCTCCACAGGGACGAACATACAGCATTGGTGCATGGTCGCCCCTTCAAAAACGGCCACTCAAGGTAGCCCCGTTTCATCATGCTGCTTGGGTTTGGTTCTCAGTGGCACTGCCCTTGACTTTGGCCAGTTTGTCCATGAAACCAGCCAGGGGCATGTCCTGCAGATCGGAAATTCGATCGCGCAGAATCGACCAGCGTTCTTCTTCCTCCATGGCCATGTACTGGCTGCGATAGCGGCATCCATCCAGGATGAGTTCAGTCGCGGTCGCGCGGTCGACTACGAAGACGACCTTGCCATCAAGCTTCAGGTTCTCCCTTGCAAAAACCTCAGAGATGCTGTCTTCCGGGTCTAGCGTGGCGTAGAAGCGGCCGCGGAGAAAGTCACCTTGGAACGTGGTCTGGCCCAGTAGTGGGCGAGCTGCATTCATCAAAATGTGCCCTGAGGGTGTCTCGGTTCCGTGATCCAGGTTGGTAGTAACCGCAACCGGAGCATGGGCCAGGAAGGAAAGCAGGTTGGATTGAGCGTATTGCATGGGGAGGTCCTCTGTCTGGGATAGGCCCAGTATCAGCAGGGAAGGGCTGTGCCAGAACCGCTGTCAGAATTTCACAGGGTCAACTTGACGTGCATCGCTCAAACGCTTCTGTACCTTGGACGCATCACTGGTGACGCCAGATCCTGGCAAAGAGAGGCCCCCTTGATACGTCGAATTGCCGTAATGGCAACCCTTACCATCGCTGCCGGTTGCAGCTCCCACGCTACGTCGGAAACTCCCACGTCCTTGAATGGCCAGGTATCCGCGCAGCCCACTCCCTTGACTGCAAGCCAAGCCCGTTCGTTGGCATTCGATGACTGCAATTACATCGTCGACCACCTGGCTAGCACCCACAAAGATTCCGCACGGGCTCGAGCGTTGAATTACTGCATGGGCGTGGACGTCGCTAAGTTCGGCATGAACTGATCTGGTCGATCAGCCAAGAAAAGAAAACCCCGCACCTGTGAAGGTAGCGGGGTTTTTGTTGGCTCCAACTTTGAAATCCAGCAAACCGAAAGGCCAGCTGGTGACAATCAAGCAGCGGATGCGTACTTGGCGTCGATGTTTTGGAACTGATCCAGCATTTCCCGGTAGCTGATCTCGCCGCAATTGTGCCGCGTGATGAACTCCAGGCGCTCGCACCCTTTCTTCCACTCGACCGTAGATGCAACCCGATCGAGGGTATCTGGAGATGCCACCATACGAAAACCGGCGCAGAAGGCGTCTGATACGACTTCGTCCAGAGTTGTGCAGGTGTGATGGGTAATCCAGCCGTGCAGACCGAAAGCCTGGTAGCGGAATTTACCGGGTTCTGAGGCATCAGGAAGAACCAGCGCCCATTGGTTCCCGGACCAATGTTTGAGGATCAACCCTACGCCAACCCGATCCAGTTCGTTGTACAAGGCGGTCAGGGCTTCGTGCCGCTCCATACTTTCCCGGAGCATTTGGCGGACCGAAGGCGATAGACCAGCTTGATCGGCATGGAGGTCTTCGCCATCCCCGAAGGTTTGGCGGACCGCCCTTGCCTGCTCGATGAAGCGATTTCGAAGGTCTTTATCCATGAGAACTCCAAGGGAGCACTCAAGCCCAGGGCATGATGTGCCCCAGGTTGGGTTAGAGGACGCGCCGGCGGATGCCAGGGCGCTCGAACCACGCTATGCGCGGTGTGCTGCTCCTGGCCAACCAGGTTGTCTTCATCCACAGATTGACTTCACGACATGGCCGGCCGGAAAGGCGCACGTCATCAGGCGAGCAGCTTGAGAGTTGCCCGACAGGTCTCACTTCGAGGATTTGAGTAAGTCGACTGTAGTCGAGTCACTCGGTGTGCACGAATGTGCAGTGGTTGGAGCCAGCGGTGACTCCCCGATTGAAAACTGAAACTCAGGTCTCAGCCGGGGCCAGATGAACACCCTAGAGTTCTAGCGCGTACATCTGGTGCTTAAAGTCCAAGGACTCAAGCAGGAAGCATGTTTTTTGTATCACCACGCCCTACCCATCGCAAGTCAAACTGAGGCCTATTTTCTTACTCTAACGCGGTCGAGCCCGGTTTAGAGGTATGTACTGCGAGTGTTCGTCTCTCAGTACCCGGCCGAGGCTCCATCCTTCCTCAAGCGAAGCCAGGTCATCCCAGGCGATCGGGGTCAGACTGGCATTCCACCCTGCCTTAACGTCGCTGGTGTAATGGAGCGATCCATCGGGATGAAGCCGGACTATCAGTGCGTCTGGCGGTGATTGGATGTTGTGTCGACGAGTGAATCGGAAGCAAGCCGAGCATTCACCGCCGCCGGAGCACACATCGAAATGACTACCCCACTGAGCAATGGCCGTATTCATCGATTCCCGAAGCCCTGCAAATGTCCGCGGCCGGAGTGCGCAGCGGGGTTGAGGGTCAATCGAATCGATGCGTAAGCGATTCCTTCCGTCGCCATCAGGGCCACGCGGATCGCAGCTTGGGCCTTCCAGGTATATTGGCACTGTGGTCTCCTCAGGCAGCTGTGGCAATGGTGCTGGTTGGGCAGGAGCGCTCTGCCAGGCGCAGCTTGCGTGCTAGATCCTTGTCCGCTCGCCAATCGCTTGGCGTGTACGAGGCGAACACCGGAGGGCAGCCTGGCCGGCTGAAACGTAAGTGTGTTCCCCGGGTGATGGAGATTTCCCAGAGAGGATGTGCTTTCTGTAGTTCTCGGAGACGTTTCATGTGATGGGATTCCAGTTTGAGTACGCCCATCGTGATGCTCGAGGATCTGTGCCACCAGCTGATAAAAATCAGGCCCCGAAGGGCCTGACATTCAGAAGTCGATCGGTGATTCTTGGGGGCAGCGCGCCAGATGCAAGCCGAGTTGAATCGAAACGATCTCGGCCAGGTCCTCTTTCGTCAGGGGCGCGTCGCCAATCGCCAAGCCAGAACGAAGTACGTGTGCACCATTCTTTGCCTTCCAATCGATCGCGACAAAATGAAGCCCTGGAACTTCGTTGAGCGGAGGAGCAAGGCCCCAGGTCTGTGTAGTCCGCGCGAAACCGGCCAGGCAAGCGATTACTGTATTTTTCTTGCCTAGATCTCGCTGAGATGCCTCCGGAAGCGAGTCGAATTCGGCTACTGTGCCGAGATACTGCTCGAACGGCTTGTGTTTCGGATCTCGTCGAAGCAGTTCCGCGATGATCCCATCACCACTCACTACGGAGCGGTAGAGATCCTGGGAAACCATTGCGGCCACCCGGGGACCGCGGTGGATGTTCACAGAGTAAAACCAGCATCGAACCGCAGAAATGGCTGGGGTTTCTGGGTCCATCTGCCAGCCTGATTTCTCCATAGCGGCCGCGACACGCTTCCGCATCGCTTCATTAAGTTGGTGCATCGAGGTACCTATCATCTGTTTGGGAGCACCGATCTTGGCATTAACCAAGTGTGCCACCAGCTCGGGAAAAGCCACGGTCGTTTTGAGTTGAATGACGCGATGCGCCAGCTATCGTGGGCTCCGACTTTCGGAGTTCATCGGATACAGGCGTTGAAACCATCGACCATTACCCGACGGCAACTGCTTGCAGCATTTCTCGCCGCGCCAGCCGCACTCACATTGAGCCAAGCCCTCGGCAGTGTCCCCTCAGGACGTAAATACGATTGGCGTGTGGTAGCGCTAAACCGAGATCGTTGGCTTGATCTTGAAAGGCCTGATAGCGGTGAGAAGGCATCTTTCTGCTACTTTCGCGGAGGGAAGGGCTGGGACGTTGGTGGATACCAGAAAGCCTGCAGCATTCTGCGAGACGTGAAATTCAAATCAACCGTTCGCATGAGCCCGAAGCTACTTGATCTGCTTTACCTCATCCAGGTCTGGTTGAGGATCAACCGATTGCCCTACAAGATCCTTGTGAACAGTGGGTACCGCACCCCACAGCACAACTCCAAATTGGAGGGCGCAGCCAAGCAATCACTTCATATCAAGGCGATGGCCGCGGATATTCGCATACCAGGCTTGTCCGTCGACAACCTGGGAAAGCTGGCCCAGGCTATTGGCGTCGGAGGTGTGGGCTTCTATCCCACGAAGGGATTCATCCATGTCGACGTCGGCAAGGTTCGAACCTGGCGCGTGGCCGAATCGACCGTCCTGGAGCCAGAATACTGGATTGTGGAGCTACTCGATCCTTCGACCGATGCTCAGTGGCTGGCCAACCTTGCGCCTGATTGGCCAGAACTTGAAATGCTCGCTTGACCTTCAGCAGCCGCCCTAGATCGCGCTTATTCGCAACTCCACCCGGCGATTGGCTTGGCGACCGGCGGGTGTTTCATTTCCTGCGACCGGCATCGAATCGGCCACCCCGCGAATTGCAATCCGGTCAGCCTGAATTCCACCTGCGTAAAGGAACTGTCCAACCGCCTGCGCTCGGTTGTAGCTGAGACGAAGGTTATTTTGGAACGGACCGGTGTTGTCCGTATGGCCGGTGATTTCAATGCGAAGGTTACCTTGGTTCCGCAGCGATTCGGCCAGTCGCGCTAGGGACGGGAAAGCCTGACTTTGCAGATCTGCCGATCCAGTGCTGAACGTAATGTCCGCGGGCGCGCTCACCACGAGTGCCTGGGTGGTGTTCGCATCATCCACCTGCTTTTCAACGGTGAGGCCTGTCCCTTTCAGCTTTGCCTCTAGCTCGCCATGCTTACGGTCGAGGATGAACCCGGTGCCACCGCCGATACCAGCACCAATTGCCGCACCAATGAGGGCTGCACGACTATCGCCGATCGCCGCGCCAATTAGGCCGCCTGCAACAGTCCCTACTACGGCCCCGACGGCGGTCCGGTTAATTTCACGCTCACCGGTCATGGGGTTGGTCGCACAGCCGGCCAGGCAAGCGAGCATTACGAGGACGCTGAAGGGTTTGAGCAGTTTGTTCATGCTGGAGCTCCTTGAGATGGAGCTCCATGTTGATGGTAGGCAAGGTGTGCCAGAAGCAGCCCCTTGCAATACCCCTCAGCAGCCGATTCCTTGCGCCAGGCGATTGCAGCGCAATGCCAGCTTGTGCTGGTAATCGGTCCCGGTGCAGGTACTCTCAAGTCGAATGAGTTGCTCCAGAGTGACTGCCTGGTTACCCGCTTTGTGGACCGCTTCGGTCAGGCTGGTGCACATCCTCACCACGTAGTTTGGCGCGCTGTACTGGGGATGGCGCGAAAAGTCGTCCGCATCGTGGCCTCGTTTGGTCAACGCTTGCTGGATAATGCTCGAGTACGGTTCGTTTACGGATTGAGTGCTCATGGATTGAGAGTCCTGGAATCAGCCAGCAAAGTGAGAGTGGGCCGTAGTATCCACCACACGGTAGGCCACGATTTGAGCGTGTGGGTTGTAACCACTGTGGTTCCAAGCGAAGGCCTGTGCACTGCCGGTGTGCCGCTGGCCGTTGCGGAAGATCACTTCGACTTGGCTCGCTTCACTGAGCCCGTGTGGAAGGTGAGGACCTGTGACAGGCGATCCACCCCAGGTTAGGTATCCATCCTGCAGCGCAGCTTGCAGAGCTTGCTCGGCGATTATGTTCTGCACCAGGTCGAACTCGGCGCGTGCTGCTCCATCTCGAGTCTCAAAGATGAAGTCGCCTTCCTTGCCCAAGTCGGTGCGGCGGCGGTCACAGACAATACGCCACTTACCGTCCGGATAGTTGTTGCTGACGCAGCCGCAAGCCCCGCTTGGGTAACGAAGATTGGATACGTACCAGCCTCCATGACGCCACTTCGAATAAAACGGTGTCCAGCTTTGGTCTTGGGTTTGGTCTCGTTGAATCGGTTGCATTATCTACCTCAGATGAAGGCCTTGTTGGATGGAGTAATCCTGAGGGTGACGGTTGTGTGCCAGGGTCCTCAGCACAACCAGAGCGTCTAACGGGTTAGCTTGAAGGGCCACCCGCAGTCGAAATCTGTCTCACCCATTGGCTTCGCCTGAGGTGAAAAGAAATCCACCTGCCGTTCTGCATGATCCAGGGCGGCATCAAGTCTGGGCAACGTTTTGGAGAAACGGGTAGCACTGGTGCCATCGAACGAATGCGCGCCCGCGGCTGCGCAGAGGTGGATTCGTTTCGCGCTGTTCACCCGGCCAATGTGGTAGTAGCAGTTCCTTCGTCTTGCCAGGACACCCCATGCGTTGGCCGTTGCCAACTTCCACTCCGTCGACCCACCAAGGAAGATTCCGCATGCCGGGTTGAGATACTCTCGTACATCGTCGGGCTCCATGCCATCTTGCACCGCCAGCAAAGTCAGGGTGGGAATCCCTGAAAGTCGTTCCTTCCATTTGAGGCTGAACTCCAGTGATCTCATCCCACCGGCCACAATGTCAGGCAGGATGAAAAAGTCGCTTCCCTCGCCGAGCAGGTCGATTGCTCGCCCAAATGCGCGCTCATCAAATGGACGTCCTTGCTGAAATGCTGTCCAAGCGCCGTTGTCCAGGCAGTACCGGAAATCTTCCGTCCGTAATACTCCAGTTGGACTCACCAGCAGTCGCCAGCCAGCCTCACGCATGGCGGCAAGATTCTGCTTGGTACCAGTTCTGCTTGCGTAGGAGACCATCTCGCGGCGATGTACGGGCAGCCGCTCCTCACATTCCGGTTCCAGATCAGCACTGCCATCGAGGTTGTAGTAGTCGGCATACGCCATAACAGCCTGGGAGTACCCGACTCGGCTTCCCTCCTTGTAGGGGGTCATCCAGCTTGGCGGGGTGAAGGCGGCGTCTTGCATGTTGAGCTCCATGAGCAGAATTCATGCAAATGGTGACTCGCCCTGAGTGTGCCACCAGCCGGTTATGATCAGGATTCGTATGGTTTTGAGGCTGCAAATATGCGCTACCCGAATTCCCTCATGACAACCTATTTCAACGGCTGCGCCGGCGGGCAATCTGAACCATGCGTCGTTATTTTTCGCGACGAAGAGGTGGTAATCGAATACACCCGCAAGGGGCAACCCTCCACATATCGGGGACACCTGAAGGACGGCATCTACTCTTTGCGGTACTGGCCAGAAGCAGATGGATTTGTTGGGGAGGCCACCCTATGCGCACCAGAGGGGAACCTCATGGACGGAGACTGGTGCGAGCAGGAAGGCGGCAGCAAGGATGTGGGCACCTGGGAAATCGAACTCAGAAGGTAGGGCCGCCGATCAGCGGCCCGGGTGATGCCTCCGGTTCCACTCTTTGATGATCCCTTCCGGAACCTGAGCACACTCAGCAAGATCGTCGATTCCGAGACGTTGGGCGAATCGTTTGATCCGCCAGGACTCGCTCGGGTAGCTTGCTGCCGTGTACTGGGGTTTGAGCCAGTTCAGGGCCTGGGCGGCATTCTGAAAACAACGCCGCCCGCTATAGCCCAATGCCGGGCCGATCACCACGGCTGTGATGGCCAGTCTGTCACGTGGATTGATCGACTCCAGTAGCGTGATGAGAGGGCTTTCCGGCTTCTTGAACTCAGGTACACGTCCTGTCCGAACATACTGGGCGTGAAGCCTGGGATTCCGTGCCATCAGGTGCAGCGCTTTTCGATCAACCATGATGGTCCTCTTCGATCAGATCCTGGGTCGGCAAAACGGTATTCAGGTTCACCCAGCGCACCATCTGAGCGTCGGGAGATTCCCCACCGTAGACTCGCTTCCTCCAGGCCGGGAAAAGGAATTCGCCGCTCTCCTGATCTTCCTTCTCCTCCGCCTGGAGCCGATCAACCTCTGTGTTGGCGATGTACACGATTGTGTTGCCATCTTTCAGGGGCCGGCCGCGGAGCGCCTCGATACCCTTAAAGTGGACCCATCGGTCAAGACAGTTTTTCAGCGAGTTTAAGCTGCGTCGCTTACTGCCACTGCAGCTGGTCGGC
>NZ_MBPN01000096.1 GCF_001695625.1 Pseudomonas defluvii | reverse complement strand
TGGGTTGGGGGCTGGCGTTGCTGGCAGGGTTGGCAACCTGGGCATTGGCCTGAAAGTCGCGACCTTGCCGGTGATGGCGCTAGGTGTGGGGGTGGGTGTCGATTACGGGATCTACCTGTATGAACGTATCCAACACGAGATGGCCGGTGGTGCGAACCTGCGCGAGGCGTTCTACGAGGCGATGTGCCAACGGGGCACGGCTGCAGTGTTCACGGCCTTGACCATGTCGATTGGTGTGTGCACCTGGGCGTTTGCGCCGCTGAAGTTTCAGGCAGACATGGGCGTGCTGTTGTCCTTCATGTTCCTGGTGAACGTCTTGGGGGCCATATTCCTGCTACCGGCGCTGGCAGCCTGGTTCAACCGTGGGCGCCGCTTGGTTGCCACGGAAAGTCCCGTGGCCCAGGTCCAGTGAGCCGGCAAAAGCTCTTGTAGGAGCGGGCTTGCCCGCGATGGCATCGGTGTGGTGCCAGTGAGTTCGCGGTGCCGGCATCGCGGGCAAGCCCGGCTCCTACAGGCTGGCGCGGGCTCTGTTGGAGCGGGCTTGCCCGTGATGGCATTTAGACATTCAGTAACTAAAAATAAAACGCCAACATCTATTGTGGAGTACGTAGTGGACAGGGAGACTGTGGCGCGGGCCCTGTTGCAGGCCCCTGCAAGTTGCGTGTAGTCAAAAAGGGGGCGTGCTGCCCTCAAGCCGAAATTATAAAAATAACAAGGGAAGGTCATCGTGCCTTACCCGTGCGCGGAGAAGACTATGGTAAGTGCTGTCTTGACCCATGAGGTTTTGGCCAGCGTCGGCCTTGACCTGAGCGAATACGACCGCCTGGTTGGTGAAGTCTATGAAGGAGCCCTCGACCCGAAGTTGATGGCGCGTGCCCTCAAAAGCTTCCGTACGCTCTACGACGCCAACTACGTCACACTGATCCTGCGGGTGCCGGACCAACCGGACATGGGTGTGATGATCATCGCCGGCGACATCGAAGGGGCTGGCGACGTCAGCTACATGACCTACCCCCAGACCAATACCCCGTTTGCCAACCAGCCGCTGGACTACGTGTTCACGGTCGACGACGTCATGACGTCCGCGGAATGGGAGCACAGTGCCTACTTCAAGATGTTCTGCGGCCCGCAAGGGGTGTACCACGTGATGGGGGCCGATATTTCCACACCGGACGGCGGCAAGTTGCGCTTTCGCATTACCCGTCCCAAGCACGCCCCCAACTTCTCGGCCAACGAACGCGCGTTGTGCGGCGTGTTCCTGCCACACCTGCGGCGGGCGTTGCAGGTGCATAACCTGCTGGACCGCAGCGAGTCGTTGAGCGAGCTGTATTCCCAGGCAATCAGTCGGCTGTCGGTGGCAACCCTGGTACTGGATGAAAGCGGCAGTGTGCTGCGGGTCAACCCGGTCGCCCAGGACATCCTCGCCAGCGCCGATGGGCTGAAATTGGTCGGCGGTCGCCTTGAGGCCAGCTACCCAAGTGACAATCGCGAACTGCAACGGCTGATTCGTGCTGCATTTTCCCCGGATGCCCCCAAGAGCGCCGAAGCGATGTCTGTTACGCGGCCATCCGGGCTGGTCAACCTGGGCCTGGTGGTCGAGTCGATTCCCTCGCTGGACTGGGCGGAAGAGAAGGGCCAGCCCGCCGCGCTGGTGTATATCCGCGACGCCGCGAGCAAATCGCTGGCCAGCGAAGTGGTGACCAAGCAGTTGTTCAACCTGACCAGGGCCGAGACTGCCCTGGCAATGGAGTTGGCCAACGGTTTGTCCCTGGAGGAAGCGGCCGAAGTGCTGAACATCCGGCGCAACACCGCGCGCGCCCATCTGCGTTCGATTTTCTCCAAGACCGGCGTGCGCCGGCAGACCGAACTGGTGCGCATCATGCTCAACAGTGTCGTGGCGCTGGGCAAGCCCAAGGTCGCCCTCAAGGCTGTTGAAAAACTCAAGGTTCCCCCGCCACAGCTGGCGGTAGCTGCCCGTCAGGCGTGAGTCGCCATTCTGTTTCCGGGCGGCAGGCAGTCGCCCGGCGCCACCACGAGCCTGAACACCCTTAGTCCGCACAGACGATGCAGCCTCGTGGTCGGTCTCTCGATACTGCCCGAACCTATCACGGAGAATACCTATGCCAGTTACAGCTATCAGCGGCAGCGCTTCGGGAATCGGTGCCGCGGTGAGCACTGCGTTACGCGCTGCCGGACATCGTGTCATCGGAATCGACCGCAGCAATGCCGAGGTGATCGCCGACCTTTCAACGCCCCAAGGCCGCGAGGCCGCGATTGCCCAGGTACTCGAGCTCAGCGACGGGGTACTCGACGGTCTGGTCTGTTGTGCGGGTGTCGGGGTAACGGCCCCGTCCTGCGGGTTGATCCTGGCGGTCAACTACTTCGGCGTCAGCCAGTTGCTAAGTGGCTTGGCCGGGGCTTTGGCCAAGGGTGATAGCCCGGCTGCGTTGGTGATCGGCTCGGTGGCCGCGACCCAGACCGGTGCCGATCAGCAGGCGATGACCGAGGCGATGCTCGCTGGAGATGAAGCCAATGCGCTGGAACTGGCCAATGCCCTTGGTCAGCCCCATGTGGCCTATGCCTGCTCCAAGTATGCAATCACCCACCATGCCCGGCGTACTTCATCCAGTTGGGCGAGCAAGGGTATTCGCTTGAACGTGGTGGCACCGGGGGCGGTGGAAACCCCGCTGCATCAGGCATCGCTCGACGATGCACGTTTCGGCAAGGCGGTACGGGAGTTCGTTGCGCCCTTGGGCCGAGCCGGGCATCCGCAGGAAATTGCCGCACTGGTGGCGTTCCTGCAGTCCAGGCAAGCCGCGTTCATCCATGGCAGCGTGGTGTTCATCGATGGCGGCATGGACGCCATGGTTCGCCCGCAGCGTTTCTAAAAGGACTCCCCATGAGCAAGGTGGCATTCATTACCGGCGCCAGCCGTGGCATCGGTCGCGAAGCGGCATTGGCCTTCGCGCGGGCCGGCTTCGACCTGGCGATCAGTGCGCGCACACTCGACGAAGGTGAGCAGCACCCGCACGCCCTGCGCGACGCTGCAGGCGCGCCGCTTCCCGGCAGCCTCAACGGCACCGCCGAAGCGATCCGGGCACTGGGACGGCGGGTACTGGTCGTGCCCATGGACCTGCTCGACAGTGCCTCGGCCATCGGCGCCTGTGAGGCGGTGCTGGCCGAGTATGGGCGGATCGATGTACTGATCAACAACGCGATCTACCAGGGCAGTGACCTTAATGCGGGCTTCATGAGCCTGCAGCCGGAAACGCTGGAGCGGATGTACAAGGGCTACATCCTGACGCCGTTCCTGTTGACCCGGGCAGTGGTCGAGCACATGGCCGAGCAGGGCACTGGCGTGGTGATCAACGTCACCTCCGGGGCCGGCGAGAGTGACCCGCCCGTGGCGGCGGGCAAGGGCGGTTGGGGGTACGCCTATGGGGCCGGCAAGGCGGCGGTATCGCGCCTTTCTGGGATCCTCTCGGTAGAGCTGGGGGAAGCCGGTGTGTGTGCTTACACCCTAAACCCGGGTGTGGTGACGACCGACGCACTCAAGGCGACCATTGGTGACAAGGGCGTGATCGCCTTGCGTGCCGGCAGTGCGCCGCCGCAGGTTCCTGCCGAGGTGATGCTCTGGTTGGCGACGGCAGAACAGGCGCCTCGTTACCAGCGTCGAACCATCGCTGCGCAGCCGTTTGCACTGGAGCATGGCATCGTTGCCGACTGGCGTTGAACGCTTGATGTATTGACACCTTGATGTGAAGTTATTGGCGACTCAGGTCGCCAATAACGCAGGGGCAGGATCAGCCGATACCCAGTGGCTCAGGCCTGGCGGCGTTGCCGGGCGAGGGTCATGGCGGTGTCCTCGATCATGTCCTCCTGGCCACCCACCATGCCGCGACGGCCCATTTCGACGAGGATTTCCCGCGCCGAGACGCCGTACTTCTTCTCGGCCCGCTTGGCAAACAGCAGGAACGAGCCATAGACCCCGGCATAGCCCATGGTCAGTGCATCGCGGTCGCTGCGGATCGGGAAGTCCATGATGGGCACGACCAGGTCTTCGGCCACGTCCTGGATGCCGAACACACTGACACCCGTCTCGATGCCCATGCGGTCGCAGACCGCGACCAGTACTTCCATGGGTGTATTGCCGGCGCCTGCGCCGAGGCCGGCACAGGCGGCGTCAATGCGGGTGGCCCCGGCGGCGATGGCGGCGATCGAGTTGGATACGCCCATCGACAGGTTGTGGTGGCCATGGAAGCCGATCTCGGTTTCCGGTTTCAGTGCCGCACGCATTGCCGCCACCCGGGCGCTGACGTCATGGGGCAGCAAGTAGCCTGCCGAGTCGGTCAGGTAGATGCAGTTGGCGCCGTAGCTTTCCATCAGCTTGCCCTGCTTGACCAGGCCTTCCGGGCTGTTCATGTGGGCCATCATCAGGAAACCGACCGTGTCCATGCCCAGGCTGCGGGCGTGGGAAATATGCTGCTCGCTGACGTCTGCTTCAGTGCAGTGGGTGGCCACGCGAATGGTGTTGACGCCCAGCTCATGGGCCATCTTAAGGTGGTCGACGGTGCCGATCCCCGGCAGCAGCAGGGCCGAGACCTTGGCCCGCTTCATCAGCGGGATGACGGCCGACAGGTAGGCCTCGTCGCTGTGCGCGGGAAAGCCGTAGTTGACCGAGCTGCCGCCCAGGCCGTCGCCGTGGGTGACTTCGATCAGCGGGACGCCAGCCGCATCCAGGCCGCAGGCGATGTCTTTCATCTGTTGCAGGCTGATCTGATGACGCTTGGGGTGCATGCCATCGCGCAGGCACATGTCATGAACGGTGATGTGTTTACCGCGAAGATCCATGGTCGATTCCTCAGGCAAGGGCGGGTTGTGCGTGGGTGGCGTGCAGGACCAGTTCGCCCTTGAGGATTTCTTCGGCGAACATTTCGGCGGTACGCGCAGCGGCGGCGGTCATGATGTCGAGGTTGCCGGCGTACTTGGGCAGGTAGTCGCCCAGGCCTTCGACTTCCATGAACACCGAGACGCGGTTGCCCTCGAACACCGGGCCATTTACCAACTTGTAGCCGGGGACATAGCGCTGCACCTGCAGGATCATTGCCTCGATAGCGGCGGTGATGGCCGCCTGGTCGGGTTCCGTTTCGGTCAGGCAATGCACGGTGTCGCGCATGATCAGCGGTGGCTCGGCGGGGTTGATGATGATGATCGCCTTGCCCTTTTTCGCACCGCCGACCTGTTCGACCGCGCTGGATGTGGTGCGGGTGAACTCGTCGATGTTCTTGCGCGTACCCGGGCCGACCGATTTGGAGGCCGCGGTTGCGATGATTTCGGCGTATTCCACCGGCTGCACGCTGGATACTGCCGCGACCAGCGGAATGGTGGCCTGGCCGCCGCAGGTGACCATGTTGACGTTCATCACGCCCAGGCCGAGGTTGGTCTTGAGGTTGACCGGTGGTACGCAGTAGGGGCCGATGGCAGCAGGGGTCAGGTCGATCATCAACACCCCCAGCGCATTGAGCTTGCGTGAGTTCTGCTCGTGAACATAGGCGGATGTGGCGTCGAAGGCGATCTGTACCTGGTCTTCGATAACGTGGGGCAACAAGCCGTCGACACCGTCGGCGGTGGTTTTCAGGCCCAG
Source organism: Pseudomonas defluvii (assembly GCF_001695625.1). GTDB lineage: Bacteria > Pseudomonadota > Gammaproteobacteria > Pseudomonadales > Pseudomonadaceae > Aquipseudomonas > Aquipseudomonas defluvii. Next base: position 12,910 of record NZ_MBPN01000096.1, on the reverse strand, counting down.
CTCACGTGCCCGTGCGAGGCCCTCTGAGGTGGCATCGATACCGACCATCCAGACCGGCTCAAGCACCTCGCTGCGCATCAGTTTGTACAGCAGGTCGGTGCCGATGTTGCCCGGCCCGATCAGCGCGCATTTGATCTTCTTGCTCATTGTCTATGGCTCCAGGGGAGGGATTGCGTAAGGTTCACTCAGGGCACGAAGCGCAGGCTGGTCTGGCCCAGGCCGCTCATGGAAAGGCTGATGCGGTCGCCCGCCACAACCGGAACGAGCGGTGCCAATGCTCCCGAAAGGATGATTTCGCCCCGGCGAAACGGGATGCCGAGCTCACCCAGGGTGTTGGCCAGCCAGGCCACCGCCGCACACGGATGGCCCTGCACCGCCGAACCCAGGCCGCTGCCCGCCGGTTGACCGTTCTTGGACAGCTGCATTTCGACCCGGGCCAGGTCCAGCCCGCGAGGGTCGATGCGCTGTGGGCCGAGGGCGAACACGCCGCAGGAGGCGTTGTCGGCCACGGTGTCCTGAATACGGATCTGCCAGTTGTCGATACGCGAGTCGACAATCTCGAAGCACGGCACCACGTATTGGCTTGCCGCCAGCACGTCTTCGGCGCTGATTCCCGGGCCGTGGAGGTCTTCGCCGAGAATAAAGGCGATTTCGCCTTCGGCACGTGGCTGAATCAGGTTGTAGCGGGCCAGGCTGATATCGCTGCCGTCGTCGACCTGCATGGCATCGGTGAGGAAGCCGAAGTCCGGTTGGTGGACATCGAGCATTTCTTGTACCGCGCGGCTGGTGACACCGATTTTCTTACCGATGACACGCTCACCGAGGGCTTCGCGGCGTTGCAAAAAATGCAGGGAAATCCGGTAGGCCTGCTCAAGGGTGATGTGCGGGTAGCGGCGGGTCAGGGGGGCGAGCGTCTGGCGTGTGCGCAGGGCGTTGAACAGTTCGTCACCGAGTGCGTTGATCAAGTGGGCGTCCATGACGGGGTGCTCTGTGTGAAGGAAATAAAAGGGCCGGGCCCAACGGGCTCAGGGCGCCGGCCAAAAAGGGCGATGTTCAGCCGGGCCAGACCGTGGAGTCCGCGCCGCCATCGACATCGATGATTTTTCCGCTGACCCAGGCCGAGGCGGGGCTGGCCAGGTACAAGGCCGCGGCGGCGATATCTTCCGGGCTGCCCAGGCATTTGAGCGGGGTATTGGCTTCCATGGTCTGACGCATGGCCGCCGGCATCACGCCGTTCAGCGCTTCGGTCAGGGTGGGGCCGGGCGCGACGGCATTGACCCGCACCAGCGGGGCAAAATCCTGTGCCAGCAAGCGGGTCAAGTGGCTCAGGGCGGCCTTGGCGGCGCCGTACGCGCTGAAGTGCCGCTGTGAGTAGCGGGCGGCTACCGAACTGATGTTGACGATGTTGCCGCCACCGGCCTCACGCATCAGTGGCACGCACAGTTGGCAGAAGGCGTAGGCGGTGGACACGTTGAAACGCAGGATCTCGTCGAACTGTTCCGGGCTCATGCTCAGTGGATCGTTGGGACCGCCGCCACCGACGTTGTTTACCAGATGAGTGATGCGCCCCATCTGCTCATGGCTCTGGCTGACCAGCGCCTTGCGCTGCTCGCTGTCGTTGACATCGCAGGCGATGGCCAGGGCGCGTCGGCCCAAGGCGCGCACTTCTTCGGCAACGCGTTGCACATCCTCGAGCGAGCGCGCGGAGCAGACGACATCGGCACCCGCTTCGGCATAGGCCAGCGCGATGGCGCGGCCAATGCCTCGGCCACTGCCGGTGACGATGGCGACGCTACCGTCCAGATGGAAACGCTGCAGGATACTCATGGGCTGTCCTTCCTCAAGGTAGGGGTTGGGTTGAACCGGTTTTCAATGTATCGAATATCCCGAGACTGACTCGCGGCTGCATCGTCTCAATGGACTAACGCAAGTGACCTGCGCCCTTTGCGGCAGCGGGTGTCCTAGTCCGCTTTGACGATGAACGATCTGTCACTCGCCCCGATGATCAATCACGGCTCGCGCACCGGCGCAGCGAGATTGGGAGAATTGAGTGATGCAAAGCATGCGAGAAAGGACCCAGGACGAAATCGAACTGATCGAACGTGCGCGGCGCCTTGTGCCGGCACTCAAGGAGCGTACGGCACAGGCTGACCGCGACTTGAAGGTCCCAGAAGAAAGCATTGCCGAATTGCAATCGGCCGGGCTGCTGCGAGCCTTGCAGCCACGTGCGTTCGGTGGCTATGAAGTCGACCCGCGAACCTTCTTTGAAATCCAGATGATTCTTGCCGAAGGCTGCATGTCCACGGCCTGGATCTACGGTGTGATGGGGGTCCACCCGTGGCAGTTGGCCCGCTACCCTGTCGAAGCCCAGCGTGAGGTCTGGGGCAACGATCATGAGGCCCTGATTTCCTCGACCTATATGCCGTCGGCCAAGGTGACAGTGGTCGAGGGCGGTTATCGCATCAGCGGTCAGTGGAGCTTCTCCAGTGGCAGCGAGCACTGCCAGTGGGTGCTGCTGGGTGGCATCCTGCCCGCCGAGGGTGATGTTGCGGCGGAGCACGGCACCTTCCTGCTGCCACGTAGCGACTACCGCATTCAGCGCAACTGGGATGTACTCGGGCTGCGCGGTACCGGCAGCCACGACATTCTGGTCGAGGATGTGTTTGTGCCGGCGCACCGGGTTCAGCGCACCAACAACTGCACCATCGAGGCCACGCCAGGGCGTCAGGTCAACACCAACCCGATCTATGCGATTCCGTTTGCCCAGGTGTTCTCCCGAGCGGTCTCGACCTCGGCCATCGGCGCGCTGCAAGGGGCGATCAATGAGTTCCGCGCCAATGCCGCCAAGCACATCGGCAAGCATGGTGCACGCACGGCGGATGACCCCGTGGCGCAAACCGCGGTGGCTGAAGCGACGATTACCGTCGACAGCCTGAAGCTGGTGCTGGAGCGCAACTACGAGCACCTCATGAGCCTGGCCAGGGCCGGCGAATACCCGGACACCGAAACCCGCTTGTTGTATCGCTACCAGTCCGCCTACGTGACCAACGTCTGTGCCGACAAGGTGAATGACCTGCTGCGCAGCATGGCGGCGTCCGGTCTGTACAACACCAACCCGGTTGCCCGGCTGTTCCGTGACCTGCACCAGGCCCGTGGGCACATCGCCAACAACTTCATGGCCTACGGTCGCGCCTTCGGTGCGGTGCAATTGGGCTTGCCCAACCCGGACCCGTACGTCTGAGGCTGCCCGGCCGTTCTAACGCCATCGCGTCTACACCCGCCTGTCTCTCGCAGGCGGGTGTTAATGAGTACCTGACCTATGAATGATTATCTTGCCCTGCGCGTGGCGCGGGTGATCGAGGAAACGGCCGACGCGCGCTCTCTGGTGTTCGACGTACCCGAGCACCTGGCCGAACGCTTTCGTTATCGCCCCGGTCAATTCCTGACGCTGCGTGTCCCGTTTGAAGATGGCTGGTTGCCCCGCTGTTACTCATTGTCCAGTACGCCGATGCTGGATGAGCCGTTGCGTGTGACGGTCAAGCGCGTGCATGAGGGCCGCGCCTCGAACTGGCTCTGCACCGAGCTGCAGGAGGGGCAGACCTTGCAGGTGCTGCCACCAGCAGGCGTGTTCGTGCCGCGTAACCTTGACAGCGACCTGTTGCTCTTTGGTGGCGGTAGCGGCGTCACACCGGTGTTGTCAATTCTGCGTTCGGCATTACTGGCGGGGCAGGGGCGGATCCTGCTGATTTATGCGAACCGTGACGAGGGCTCGGTGATTTTTCGCGATGAGCTCAGGTTTCTGGCCAGTGCTCATCCACAGCGCCTGCAAATCGTCCATTGGCTGGATTCGGTACAGGGCATTCCGGCGGTCGGGCAACTGGCCGAACTGGCCCGGCCGTTCATTGATGCGCAGGCGTTCATCTGCGGCCCAGGCCCGTTCATGGACGCTGCGGTCAGCGCCCTGAAAAGCCTGGGCATGCCCGATGCCAGGGTGCATGTAGAACGCTTCGTGTCGTTGCCGGGCGAGGGTGAGCTGCCAGTGGTCACCAGCAGCGAGGCTGCCGTGGCCGCGCAACTTGCCGTTCGCCTGGACGGTGAGGAGCACAACCTGGCCTGCGACAGCGGCGAAACCCTGCTGGCAGCGATGCAACGCGCCGGCCTGAACCCGCCGAGTGCGTGCCGTGTCGGTGGCTGCGCCTCGTGCATGTGCACCCTGGAAAGCGGCGACGTCGAACTGCTGCACAACGATGCCCTGGATGACAACGAGTTGGCCGAGGGCTGGATCCTTGCCTGCCAGGCCGTGCCGACCAGCGCGCACCTGCGTATCCGCTTTCCCGAATGATGCAGATGACCGAGCCTACGATGAATCAGAGCCTGAAGTGTTCCCCGCCGGTGCTCGACGCGCCGACCACCATTGCCCAATTACTGTTCTCCAGCGCCGAGCGGTTCGCTGGGCATACCGCCATTGAAGAGAATGGCCAGTGCACGGACTACGCCGAACTGCCCAATCAGGCGCTGACCATCACCCGTGGCCTGATGGCGCTGGGCATCCAGGCCGGTGACCGGGTTGGCATATGGGCACCGAACAGCCGGGACTGGATCCTGGCGGCGCTGGGTATCCACTGTGCCGGTGCGGTGCTGGTGCCGATCAACACCCGCATGAAAGGCACCGAGGCGGCCGATGTACTGGCGCGCAGCGGCTGCCGGGTGCTGTTCGTCCAGCAGCGTTTTCTCGACGTCGATTACCCGGCGATGCTTGAGCCCCATCGCCCCGCCAGCCTTGAGCATCTGGTGGTGTTGGCCAGTGACACGCCGCCGCGCCCGGGCGATCTGAGCTTCCAGCAGTTTCTGCTGGGGGCTGCCACCTACGACACCGAGGCGGCGCGACGTCGTGCGCTGGCCATTGAGCCGCAGGCGATGTGCGATCTGCTCTTCACCTCGGGCACCACGGGCAAACCCAAGGGCGTAATGAGCGGCCATGGGCAGAACCTGCGGGCGTTCAGCGAGTACGTCAAGGTGATTGGCCTGGTGCCGGGTGACCGCTACCTGATCGTCAACCCGTTCTTTCATGCCTTTGGCTACAAGGCCGGTTGGTTGACCTGCCTGATTGCCGGGGCAACCATCCTGCCGCATGCGGTGTTCGATGCTGATGCGGTGTTCCAGCGTATTGCCAATGAGCGCATCAGCGTCTTGCCCGGTGCCCCGACCCTTTACCTCTCACTGCTGGCCCACCCACGCTTGGCCGAAACCGACCTGTCCAGCTTGCGGATTGCCGTAACCGGCTCGGCCAGTATCCCGCCGAGCCTGATCGAGCGCATGCGCAACGAGCTGGGTTTCAGCGTGGTGACTACCGCCTATGGGCTGACCGAATGCGGCGGCCTGGCGACCCTGTGCGACCCGCAGGATTCGGCCCAGGTGATCGCCGGCACCAGCGGGCGGCCGATTGCCGGTACCGAAGTCAGCATCCGCGACCCGCACAACCAGGCCTTGGCCAATGGCGAAACCGGCGAAATCTGCTTGCGCGGCTTTCATGTCATGCAAGGCTATTTCGAGAACCCCGAGGCCACCGCCGAAGCCATCGATGCTGACGGGTGGCTGCACACCGGCGACGTCGGACGCCTGGATGAAGCGGGCAACCTGATCATCACCGACCGCCTGAAAGACATGTACATCGTGGGTGGCTTCAACTGCTACCCGGCGGAAATCGAAGCCGCATTGATCGCCCACCCGGCCATTGCCCAGGTTGCCGTCATCGGCGTTGCGGACGCGCGCATGGGTGAAGTGGGGTGTGCCTGTGTGGTGTTGCGTGAAGGCCAGACGCTGGACGAAAGCGCGTTGATCAGTTGGAGCCGTGAACGGATGGCCAACTACAAGGTACCCCGTCTGGTGCGCTTCTTCGATGCGCTGCCACTCAACCCCTCGAACAAGGTTGCCAAGAACGAACTGCGCGCTGCGATCAATCCAGGCTGAAGGGCAACAGGCCGACATAACCAAACGGACGATGCACAGACCCAGGCAGTTTTCCAGACTGGGCCAGCAAACCGGAAAACAACAAGAAAGGAGAGGAGCATGTCTACGTTGAACCCTGCGGCGCTCAACGCGGCTAACGGTACTCGCCGGCACTGCCTGCTGGCCGTGGCCGTTGCGCTGGCCAGCGGTACCGCCAGCGCCGGGCCCACCATCGAGTTGGGCGAAAACACCACGCTGGACTCGTCGCTGACCGTCAACTACACCGCGTCGGTGCGTACCGCCAAGCCTGCCCAGCAATACCTCAACGACCTGAACAACGACGACGGTACGCGCAACTTCGACCGTGGCTCGATGATCAACAACCGGGTCAGCCTGTTTGGTGAGCTGCTGCTCAAGCACGACAATCTCGGCGCAGTGCTGCGCGGCAGTCATTTCTACGATGACGTCTACCACGAGCGCAACGACAACGATTCGCCGGACACCGTGAACAAGATCGGTCGGGCCAACGGCTTCAGCGAAGACACCCGTCGCCTGAGCGGAAGCAAGGCGCGCCTGCTTGATGCCTATGTCTACGGCAACTTCGATGTCGCCGACAGCCAGTACCTGTCGGTCAAGGCCGGTCGCCACCTGGTGGCCTGGGGTGAAAGCCTGTTCTGGCCGAACATCAGCCAGGGGCAGGCGCCGGTGGACGCCACCAAGTTCAACGTGCCAGGCACCGAAGCCAAGGACTCCTACCTGCCGGTGGGGCAGGTGTCCGCGTCCTGGTCGCTCAACGAAGACCTGGCACTGGTCGGCTACTATCAGTACGAGTGGGAGAAGACCCAGCTCAACCCGGTGGGTGACTACTTCGGCAGCGATTACTTCGGCCCGGGCGCCGAGTTCTTCCGGCTCAACGCGGGGGTGATCAACAGCCTGCCGGACAAGACCTTTACCGGCGTCAACTATGCCGGTGAAGTCGATGCCCGCGACAGTGGCCAGTGGGGCCTTGGCGCGCGCTACCGGCTCACCGAAAACACCGAAGTGGGGCTGTTCCATTACCGCTACCACGAGCGGGTCGGGTCGATCTTTTTCGACTTCAGCGGCAATACCCAGTACTCCTCGCTCAAGAGCATCGGCGAGCGCTCGAACACGGCGGTTGCGCCGGCCTACCGGTTGGGCTATTTCGAGGACGTCGAGCTGACGGGGATCAGCTTCAGTTCCAAGATCGGCGACTCGGTACAGTATGCCGGTGACTTGAGTTACCGCGATGGCGCCTCGGTTTATCTGAACAATGGTGCACCGACGACCGGGCAGCTCTGGCAGGCCAACCTCAACGCTACCTACATCCTGGGCCCAAGCTTCCTGGCCCAGCAGACCACCTTCCTCGGCGAAGTGGTGCATCAGCGTATCGAAGGGGTCGACACGTTGGTGGTCAGCGGTGGCGGTCCTGGTATCGACGGGACATTCAACCAGTTTGAGTCCAACACCCAGACCCGCGGTTCGACCCTGCTTGGCGTGGGGGCCTACATGGATTACCCGGCAATCAGCGATGGCCTGGACCTGACCACCAAGGTGGTCTGGACGCAGAACGTCGACGGCAGTGCCTACCAGGGCCTGGGCCGCGATGAAAAGCGCCTCACCGTTGGCGGCGACTTCAAGTACCTGGGCAACTTCCAGGTGGGCCTGACCTATGTCGCTTACCTGAGTTCGCCGGATGTCGCCCAAGGGCGCCTGTTGGCTGACCGCGACTACCTGTCGTTCAACGCCAAGTACACCTTCTGATGCTCTACCGGCCATGCCCTGCGCCCAGGCAGGCGTGGCCGGTATTCTCCGATAATCTGCTGCCAAAAAAGGGTCTGCCATGAACCTTCATCCGACACCGTCACCGTTCAGCCCCATTACCATTGGCCCGCTGACGTTAAAAAACCGATTCATCAAGGCGGCGACCAATGAGGGCATGAGTGCCCAGGGCGTGCCCTCCAAGCAATTGGTCAAACTGCATGCCGCCCTGGCCAATGGTGGCACAGCGCTGACCACCGTGGCCTATTGTGCCGTGAGCCGCGATGGTCGCACGCTGCCCAACCAACTGATCCTGGCGCCTGAGAGCCTGCCGCACTTCAAGGCGTTGACCGATGCGGTACACCGCGAAGGTGGGCTGGCCAGTGCGCAGATCACCCACGGAGGCTGTTTTACCTTTATTCGTGAACGCTCCACCCCGCGTCCGCTGTCCGCCAGTGGCGGTTTCAACAAGATCGGCATGATGAGCGGCATGTTCCTCAAACAGGCGATGAATGAGGGCGATATGCATCAGGTTGTGCAGGATTTCGCTCGCGGGGCGCGGCTGGCCCGGCAGGCCGGATTCGACGCTGTGGAAATTCACATGGGGCACGGCTACCTGCTCAGCCAGTTCATTTCGCCGCTGTACAACAAGCGTCGTGACCAATATGGCGGCAGCCTGGAAAACCGTCTGCGTTTTCCGCGTCGTGTGCTGCGTGCGGTACTCGATGCGGTTGGCCGGGACATGGCCGTGATTTGCAAGTACAGCATTACCGAAGGCGTACGCAGCGGTAACAGTGCCGAGGATGGTGCCCAGATTGCCCGCATGCTGGAACAGGAGGGCGCGCACCTGCTGGTGCTCAGTGCCGGCATGAACGCCGAGTCGATTACCACCATGTTTGGCTCCTCGTTTCCCAAGGAGAATCGCGTCCAGCAGAAAAACCCGGTAATCGCCCTGGCGATGGCCATTCAGCGACTGACCGATCCCAAGGTGGAGTTTCGAGAGCTTTACCTGCTTGAGCATGCTCGCAAGGTGCGTGCCGCGGTGAAGATGCCGCTGGCCTATCTGGGCGGCGCGAAGAGCCTCAACAGCATCGAGCGGATCATGGCCGAGGGCTTTGACCTGATCGCCATGGGGCGGGTGTTGTTGGCAGAGCAAGACTACGTCAACAAACTGGCCAGCGGGGCGAGCAAGAACTCGATCTGCACCGCCTGCAACCGCTGCGTGGCCATGATGTACACGCCAGGCGGTACGTCGTGTGTACTGGGCAAGCCCGGCGACGCCGAGCTGAACCGGCAACCGGCAGCGGCCCAGTAGGGCAGCTTGTTCTACCCAGGCACCGCCAGGATGCGCGAGCCCTTGTAGGTCAGCGCATCCTGGGTGCGTATGGGTGAGGCTACAGCGCGTGTAGCCTCTGTTCCCAGGCTCAGCCGTGCTGCAGGAAGTCGATGCAGCTGCGGTTGAACAGCTCGGGATGTTCGACCTGCACCCAATGCCCGCAGCGGTTGAGCACAATGAAGCGGGCGTTTTCGGCACCGTCGATAATGCGCTGGGCACCGCTGACCGGGTTGAAGTTGTCGTTGCTGCCCCAGAAGCCCAGGATCGGGCACGTGATCTCGCCCAGGCGGGCTTCCATGTTGGGCACCATCATGGTGCTGAACAGGTTCTTCGGTTGCGTCACCGCAACCGCTACGCGTTCCAGCAGCAGGCTCTCTGGCAGGATCGAGTCATCGAACAGTTGCAGGCGCATCATGCTGCGCATTTCTTCCAGGCCTATGGGGCCTGCGTTGAACAGGTTGACCATGCGCACGATGCCTTGCATCTGGAAGTAGGTCTCGCGTTCTTCGACGCCACCGGGTGCCAGCAGAATCAGGCGCTCTGCCAGTGATGGATAACGCAGTGCCAGCCCCAGGGCAATCGCGCCCCCCAGGGAGTTGCCCAGCATCGTGCAGCGTTCTACGCCGATTTTCGTCAGGAAAGTGCCCACACAGTCGACGAAGAAGTCCAGGTTGTACTGCACATCGTCGGGTTTGTCCGAACGCCCGAAACCCGGCAAGTCCAGCAGGATGTTGCGGTAACCGGCCTCGACGAATGCCGGGTAGTTACCTTTGAAATTGCTGAAACCACTGGCGCCCGGTCCGCTGCCATGCAGCCACAGCACCACCGGTCCGCTGCCTTCGTCCAGGTAGTGCAGGCGCAGGCCGTTGGGCAGGGTCGCGTAATGGCCTGTAGGCAATGGCAGGTCTACGGCTTGATTCATGGGGGTTCTCCAGAGTCTGCGGGTTCATGAGGCGCTTACCGGCCGGGCCGCATTGATGCCTGAAGGGGATGCTCATGCCCGGCCCGGTTTGCGCAGAACAGATCCTGGGCTGCCGTGGTCCTGATGGCATCGTCCGTTCAGACCACGCCGGTCGGCGTGCCGGTAGTCCTATCGGACGATGTTCGTATCAGGGTGGCAGCTAATCATGCAGGTGACTGGCTCGCTGCACCTGCAGCGGGTTGCGATGCACGTCAATCCAGGAGAACGCAATGAAGTTGCTGAATAAAGTGGCCTTCGTAACAGGCGCGGGACAAGGTATGGGCCAGGCCATCGTGCGTCGGTTCGTCGCCGAAGGGGCGAAGGTGGTGGCGGTCGATCTCAACCTGCCAGCCTTGGCCGAAAGTCTCGCAGACCTTGGTGACAGTGTGCTGGCCCTGGCCTGCAACGTTGCTGACAGTGGATCGGTTGCCGATGCCATGGGGCAGACCGAGCAACACTTTGGTGGCCTCGACATCCTCGTCAACAATGCCGGCGTCGGTGCCCTCGACAGCTTCCTCGACACGCCGGACGAAAGCTGGGCGCGGGTGATCAATGTCAACCTGGGCGGGACCTTCCTGTGCTGCCGCGAAGGTGCCAGGTTGATGGTCAAGGGGGCTCGCAAGGGCGCCATCATCAACCTCTCCAGTACGGCCGCGCTGACCGGTGAAGGGCCTAGCCACTACTGCGCGTCGAAAGCCGGCGTCATGGGCCTGACCCGCTCGATCGCCCGCGACCTTGCTGCCAGTGGCATTCGCGTCAACACCTTGGTCCCCGGCCCGACCAACACGCCGATGATGGCCGGCATTCCCGACGAACACATGCAGGCGCTGCTCAAGAACGTACCGTTGGGACGCATGTGCGAAACCGACGAAATCGCCCGTGTCGCGGTATTCCTGGCCAGCGAAGACGCCAGCTTCATGACAGGGCAGAACATTGCGGTCAACGGCGGCATGGCCTTTATCTGAGAGAGGAATGACCTATGAGCAAGCGTCTGGAAGGAAAAATTGCCTTTGTCACCGGCGCAGGTTCCGGTATCGGTGAAGCCACTGCGTTGCGGTTCGCCGAGGAGGGCGCCACCGTGGTGTTGTGTGGCCGACGTGCCGAACCGTTGCAAGGCGTCCAGGAGAAGATCCTCGGGCTGGGTGGGCGCGCTGAAATCGCCGTTGCGGATGTGAGTGATGAGCAGGCCTATGTCGGCGCGCTTGAAGCTGCAGCGCAAAGTCATGGTCGTCTGGATATCCTGGTCAACAACGCGATGGCCTACACCTGGGGCGGCATCGACACCATGTCTACGGCAGACTGGCACGCTAACTTCGCCACCACCGTGGACGGCACGTTCTGGGGTACCCGTACTGCCATGCAATTGATGAAGGCGCAGGGCGGTGGTGCCATCGTCAACATTGCCTCCATCTGTGGCCTGTTCGGTACCGCCTGGATGGCGGGCTACTCAGCGGCCAAAGCGGCGGTGATCAACTTCAGCCGTGCCGCTGCCAGTGAAGGCGCACCCAACAACATCCGCTGCAACGTGATCATCCCGGGCGTGGTCGATACCCCAGCGACCGCCGGCATGCTCAGCGACGACAAAACCCGCAGCAACACCGAAAAAGTCATCCCCATGAAACGTGTCGGCCTGCCGGTGGAACTGGCCAACGCCATTCTCTTCCTGGCCAGCGATGAGGCGTCCTACATCACCGGCGCGAGCCTGGCAGTGGACGGCGGGCGTAGTTCCGACCTGTACACGGTGCTGGATTGATGAACATGGATTCGACCTCACTGCTTGAACGGATCGACCGCCTTGAATCGCTGGATGCCATTCGCCAACTGGCCGGCAAGTACGCGTTGGCGTTGGACATGCGCGACATGGACGCCATGGCCAACTGCTTCGCCCCGGATGTTCGGGTTGGTCGTGACAAGAGCGGGCGCGCGCACCTCAAGGCCTGGTTGGACGAAACCATGCGCAAACAGTTTCACGGCACGTCTCATCACCTAGGGCAGCACATCATCGAGTTCAGCGATCCGGACCATGCCACTGGCGTGGTCTACTCCAAGAACGAGCATGAGACCGGCCCGGAGTGGGTCATCATGCAGATGCTGTATTGGGATGACTATGAGCGTATCGACGGCCGCTGGTGCTTCCGTCGGCGTTTACCGTGTTACTGGTATGCCACCGACTTGAACAAACCACCGATTGGTGGCTTGAAAATGCGCTGGCCGGGGCGTGAGCCTTACGCGGGGAGTTTTCACGAGTTGTTCCCGTCGTGGAATGCGTTCTGGGCACAGCGCCCGGATAAAGACGCATTGCCACACATTGCCGAACCGGCACCGCTGGAAGGGTTTCTGGCGAACCTGCGACGGGGTGCGGGTGATCCCAAGATTCGTGTTCGGTAGGTTAGGTTTTTCGCAGGCAAGCCTGCTCTCACTCCTGTGAGAGTTGGCTTGCCAACGATGCAGGCGCCACGTATTCACTGACACCCCGCCGACGCCATCGCAGGCAAGCCTGCTCCAACAGAAAAGGCAGTGCCCTGCGCGTATCCCTGTAGGAGCCGGGCTTGCCCGCGATGCAGGCGCCGCGCACGTACTGACACCGCGCTGACGCAATCGCAGGCAAGCCAGCTCCAACAGAAAAGGCAGTGCCCTTCGCAGATCTTTGTAGGAGCCGGGCTTGCCCGCGATTCAGGCGCCGCGCATCTACTGACACCCCGCCGACGCCATCGCAGGCAAGCCTGCTCCAACAGAAAAGGCAGTGCCCTGCGCAGATCCCTGTAGGAGCCGGGCTGAACTGGCCTAATGATTTTGGACACTTTGATTGGGCGCTATGATGGCGCCCATATCAGAGGATGTTCCGATGCGAAATTCTTATTCGAACGAGTTCAAGCTTGAAGCGG
>NZ_MBPN01000095.1 GCF_001695625.1 Pseudomonas defluvii | reverse complement strand
CGCGCCGGTTTTTCTGGCGCGTCATGCCGGCCCGGCTGGCTCGCCTATCGAGCCGGGCAGCCCGTTGACAGCACTGGTTCAGGAACTGGTGCTACACGGCGACGAAATCATCTTTGAAAAACACCGCCCCAGTGCCTTCGCCATTACGGACTTGGCCGCCCGGTTACGGGCGTGCGGCTCAGAGGGCGTGGTCATTACCGGGATGAAAACCCAGTACTGCGTCGACAGTACTTGCCGCGCGGCGCGAGATATTGGGTTTGATACGGTGTTGATTGCTGATGGTCACACCTGCAGCGATACCCCGGCATTGACGGCCGAGATGATCGTCGCGCACCACAATGCAACACTGGCGGGGGCATTCTGTCGTGTTGTCGATGCCGAGGACTGGCACTTTTAGATTGCTTTAACGGCTCTACAGAATGTGCTACCGAGAGAGTCGATAACGGCCTCGGCGACTAGGCCCCAAGTAGGTGGTGTATTGATGCGGGAACTACCTGTGCGCGTATGCGCACAGGTAACGCAGTGGCTGCCTATCTCAAGCGCTGAGCCACTGTTCGACCTTGTCACGGGAGGGGACGCCCCCTGAGTGAACAACCTTTCCATCAATCACAACGCTGGGCGTGGACATAACCCCGTAGCTGACGATCTGTTGCATGTCTTCGATCTTCTCCAGCTTCACCTGGATGCCTGTCGCGCTCGCCACCTGTTCGATGATGGCTACTGTTGATTTGCATTTGGCACAACCGCTACCCAGAACCTTGATGTCTTTCATAAAAACCTCAATACGTGGATTAAAGCGCGAAGTTGAAGACGTAGCCCACGATGAGAATGCCGACGCCGACGACCCCAATGAAGGTGGCTATCAGGCGGGTTTTCAGCACCTTGCGCAAGATTACCGTCTCCGGAAGGGAGAGGGCGATGACACTCATCATGAAGGCCAGCACAGTGCCCAGCGCCGCGCCCTTTGCGAGCAGTGCCTGCACAATGGGGATGATGCCGGCAGCATTGGTGTACATGGGGATGCCGATAAGCACCGCGAGCGGAACCGACCACCAGGCATCTTTGCCCATGAAGCTGGCCATGAAATCCTCAGGCACATACCCGTGAATGCCTGCGCCAATGGCAATACCGGCAAGGATGTAAGGCCATACTCTCCCAACGATTTCACGCACGCTGCTAAACCCGGCATTTATCCGCTCATACAGCGGCATACTCGTGTCACCGGCGGTTGCCTGGATTTTGGGCATGTCACGAACCCAGTCCTCCAGGTAGGCCTCCATTTTCAGGCGTCCAATGACCCAGCCTGCGACAACCGCAATAAACAAACCCAAGCTCAGGTACAGCAGTGCGATCTTCCAGCCGAACAGGCCAAGCAGCAGTGTCAGCGCTACCTCATTCACCATAGGCGCGGAAATGAGGAAAGAGAACGTCACCCCTAGTGGCACGCCCGCTTGAACAAAGCCTATGAATAGAGGAACGGCTGAGCAGGAGCAAAATGGAGTAAACACACCAAGTGACGCGGCCATGACGTTGGCCATCCCCTCGCTTCGTCCTGCCAGCATTGCGCGGGTGCGCTCGGGCGTGAAGTGGGAGTTGATCATGCCCATCAAGAACACAATGCCGGTCAGCAGCATCAGTACTTTGGGAGTGTCGTAGAAGAAAAACTGTAAGGCGCTGCCAAGGTGGCTATTGCGATCAACCGGAAGCGTTGCGACCAACGCTTCGGACGCAGGAATCAGGGCCTCATACAGTCCGAACCAGACAGACGCGGCCACTGCCAAAAAGAGGCGGGGGTTACGTTCAGGCCAGCGCACAATGACTTCGTTCATGTATACGACTCCCAGGGTGCAGACGCACTAGACCACGGACGAATGGCCAAGAAAGGCTAAAATTTCGTTGACTGTGCTGCGTGCGCTGCGTGCTACGCCGATCAACGTGGCAGAAGCCGAACCTGTCCACTCGCCATAGCCGACCAGCCATAGCCTCGGCTCTTGGGTCGAGTGAGTGCCTTCGACGTCAACGCGGCCTTCGGCACTGATTACGCCAAGTCCATTCAGATGCTGCAGGGCTGGCCTGAATCCGGTACACCAGATCACCACATCCACGGCAGATTCAGTTCCATCGGCCCACCTCACGCCGTTGCGAGTGAAATGTTCAAAAGGGCGTACAGATCTGAGAGCGTTACGCTCACGGGCCTCGACAACGGGAGGCACCATGACGATGTCTCCCAACCCGCCGACGGGTTGGTCAATGACACGCCCCTCCTGTTGAGCTTTCAATCGCTCAGTCGCACGCTCGAAAAGTACCCGCCCATCAACATTGTCAGGCAGAAACACCGGCTCAGCAGGGGTTACCCATGTGGTCTCGGCGACCTTGGAAACTTCTGCCAGAATCTGCGCCCCGGAATTACCGCCGCCCACCACCAGCACTTTCTTGCCCGCAAATGCATGTGCTTCAACATAGTGCGCAGAGTGCAACTGCCGCCCAGCGAACTGTTCGGCATCGGGGTAATGAGGAATGTAAGGGTTGCTCCAGGTACCTGTCGCGCTGATGACAACCTTGGCATCCCAATGCCTGTCGTCAGCGTGTACTCGCAAGCCAGACGCTGTACGCTCCACACGCGTGACCTGCACTGGGCGCTCGACCGGAAACTGGTACCGCTGCTCGTACTGGTTGAGGTACCCGATCACATGATTTCGTGTCGGGTAGCCATCTTGCGTGGGGGGCATCATCCAGCCGGGGATTGAACTCCAGGTGGCCGGCGAGAACAGGCGCAGTGAGTTCCAGCCATGGCGCCAGGCGCCTCCTGGCGCTTCCTCTGCGTCGAGGATGACGAAAGAAAGTTGGGTGCGGCGCAGGAAATACGCTACAGCCAAGGCTGATTGGCCTCCACCGATGATGACGATGTCTAGTTGACTGCTAAGCGGATGAGCCATGGGAGGGGAGCCTGGAATCGATGCGGGGCGGTGCCTAGTATAGCGACTCCGTTTTGACGCCAACTGATCTGGCTCACAAAGCCATTGCGATTATCAGGCGAAAAAAGTGCATTTGCAGATGGCCATGACTGCTATGCGTTTTGCGTTTCGTGCAAACCACAGGCCTCTTGACTTGCCAACCAGCCAGGAAACGAAGGTGGCGCTTTACTGTATATTTGAAAAATCATATATTCGTTTAACCATATAAGCCCCTGAGCTTGGCAATGAGCGCCGAGCCCGATGCTTACCGCCATCCTCTTCACGACAGCCATGAACATATCAAGAGGTTTGTGCTGGTGAGAACCAAACGTCGAGACCCCTATGGCTGACCCCCTGACGCCAACCACCGTATTCAAATGCCTGGCCGATGAGACCCGCGTTCGCCTGATGTTGCTCATTGCTCGTGAGCAAGAGCTGTGCGTTTGTGAGCTCACCTGTGCGCTCGATGAAAGCCAGCCCAAGATTTCCCGTCATCTGGCACAGCTGCGCAATTGCGGTTTGCTTGAGGATCGTCGGCAGGGGCAATGGGTTTATTACCGCCTGCATCCCAATCTCCCGGCCTGGGTGATCGCTGTGCTCAAGAGCACCCTTGACGCCAACCAGCGTTGGCTCAGCCCCGACGCCAAGCGCCTTGACGTGATGGGTGACCGCCCACAGCGCCTTTCTGCTTGCTGTTGAGTCAACGCTTGCCCGAGCTGTGCTCGGCTTTTATGAGATAGCCCGCAGGGCGCACTTGCTCAGGAGTCAATCCGTGACTGAAGAACATCTCCCCAACCTTAATGCTGAACTGGTCGAACTGCCGACTCCCGATAAGCTTGGCAGTACCCTGTTGGCCACGCACAAGCCACGCATCCTGCTTCTGTACGGCTCGACCCGCGAGCGCTCGTTTAGCCGCTTGCTGACGGAGGAAGCCGCTCGCTTGCTGGAGCATTTCGGTGCCGAAACACGAATCTTCAATCCATCCGGTCTGCCCCTGCCTGACGATGCTCCGGACAACCATCCCAAGGTGCAGGAACTACGCGAGCTGATGCAGTGGTCGGAGGGGCAGGTTTGGTGCTCACCTGAGCGTCACGGTTCGATGACTGCCGTGTTCAAGGCGCAGATTGACTGGGTACCGCTGGCCATGGGCGCTGTGCGTCCGACCCAGGGCAAGACCCTGGCCGTGATGCAAGTCAGTGGAGGGTCTCAGTCTTTCAACGTGGTCAATCAGTTGCGCGTACTCGGACGCTGGATGCGCATGTTCACCATTCCGAACCAGTCGTCGGTACCCAAGGCCTACCTGGAATTCGACGAAGAGGGTCGTATGAAGCCGTCGACGTTCTACGACCGCGTCG
Organism: Pseudomonas defluvii; assembly: GCF_001695625.1. Taxonomy (GTDB): domain Bacteria; phylum Pseudomonadota; class Gammaproteobacteria; order Pseudomonadales; family Pseudomonadaceae; genus Aquipseudomonas; species Aquipseudomonas defluvii. Next base: position 14,408 of record NZ_MBPN01000095.1, on the reverse strand, counting down.
TGGATGTGATGGAAGAACTGGTGAAATTCACCCTGCTGTTGCGTGAGCGCTCCGACTATTTGGTCGACCGTTATTCCGAGCGAAAGGAGTCGGCAGAAGAACTCTCCAGACGTGTCAATCAACGCGCCATTTGAAGGTTCGTTATTGTTTCGCAATACCCCTGCGTCATTATCAACGGCATCAATAAGTCCGACATCGTCACGTCGTAACTGCCTGCAGGCCGTTGCTTCAAGAGAACAAACACATGCGTATAAAAGTAGGTATCAACGGTTTTGGTCGCATCGGTCGTCTTGCCTTGCGTGCAGCCTGGAGCTGGCCTGAGTTTGAGTTCGTGCAGATCAACGATCCGGCAGGCGACGCAGCAACGCATGCGCACCTGATCAACTTCGATTCGGTGCATGGCCGCTGGTGCCACGAAGCGAGCGCCGAGGGTGATCAGGTTGTGATTGACGGCAAGCGGATCAAGGTGACCGCCAACAAGGCGATTGCCGATACCGACTGGTCGGGTTGCGATCTGGTCATCGAAGCCAGCGGCAAGATGAAAACCGTTGCGGTACTTCAGGCCTACCTGGATCAGGGTGTGAAGCGTGTGGTTGTGTGCGCGCCGGTCAAGGAAAGCGGCGCGCTGAACGTTGTCATGGGGGTTAACCAACACCTGTTCGACCCGGCATTGCACCGTATCGTGACCGCAGCCTCCTGTACCACCAACTGCCTGGCCCCGGTGGTCAAGGTGATCCATGAAAACCTGGGGATTCGCCACGGCTCGATCACCACTATTCACGACCTGACCAACACCCAGAGCATCCTTGATCAGCCGCACAAGGATTTGCGTCGCGCCCGTGCCTCGGGCATGAGCCTGATCCCGACGACCACGGGTTCTGCCACCGCGATTGCCGAGATCTTCCCTGATCTGCGCGGCAAGCTGAACGGCCATGCCGTGCGGGTGCCGCTGGCCAACGCCTCGCTTACCGATTGCGTGTTCGAAGTCGAGCGCGCTACCTCCGTGGATGAGGTCAACGCGTTGCTTAAAGCGGCCGCAGAGGGCCCGTTGAAAAATATCCTGGGCTATGAAGAACGCCCGCTGGTGTCCATCGACTACCGCACCGACCCGCGCTCCTCGATCATTGATGCGCTCTCGACCTTGGTGGTCAATGACACCCAGGTGAAGATCTACGCCTGGTACGACAACGAGTGGGGGTACGCCAACCGTGCTGTCGAGCTGGCCAGGCTGGTCGGTTTGGCAGGCTGAGAAGGGAGTGATCATGCACGCGCTGTCAGCCCTCTCCCCGCAGGTGCGCCAGTACCTGCTGGTCACCGGTAATTACTGGGCCTTTACGCTCACTGACGGTGCACTGCGCATGTTGGTGGTGTTGCACTTCCATGCGCTGGGCTACAGCCCGTTGCAGATTGCGTTCCTGTTCCTGTTCTACGAGATCTTCGGGGTCATTACCAATCTGTTGGGTGGCTACCTTGGCGCCCGGGTGGGGCTGAATCGCACCATGAACATTGGTCTGGGGCTCCAGGTCGCGGCGTTGTTGATGCTTGCCGTACCTGCGGCTTGGCTGACCATCCCTTGGGTGATGGGTGCCCAGGCAATGTCGGGGATTGCCAAAGACCTCAACAAGATGAGCGCCAAGAGTTCAATAAAACTCCTGGTGCCCGACAGTCAACAAGGCACGCTCTACCAGTGGGTAGCGATCCTTACCGGCTCTAAGAACGCATTGAAGGGCGTTGGCTTCTTCCTAGGCGGCGCATTGCTCGCGCTGATGGACTTCAAAAGCGCAGTACTGGTCATGGCGGCGGTCTTGGCGTTGATCTGGCTAGCTAGCCTGTTCTTGCTGAAGAAAGATCTTGGCAGGGCCAAAGGAAAGCCAAAGTTCCGCGACATCCTGTCCAAGAGCCGGGCAATCAATATCCTCTCGGCAGCGCGAATGTTCCTCTTTGGTGCCCGCGATGTGTGGTTCGTGGTGGCCTTGCCGGTCTACCTGAGTAGCGTGTTTGGCTGGGATTTCTGGCAGGTGGGCGGATTCCTGGCTGCCTGGGTGATCGGCTACGGCATTATCCAATCGCTGGCTCCAAACATCACAGGAAAGAAACGCGGCCACGTTCCTGATGGGCGGGCTGCCTTCGTTTGGGCGGGGCTGTTGGCAGGCCTGCCTGCGGCCATTGCCCTGGGACTCTCGGCGGGCGGCTCTCCGCAACTTGTGCTGCTGGGCGGCCTCCTGGTGTTTGGCGCACTGTTTGCCGTGAACTCGTCGCTGCACAGTTACCTGATCGTTTCCTACGCCAAGGAAGACGGGGTGTCCTTGGACGTAGGCTTCTACTATATGTCCAATGCAATGGGACGATTACTGGGCACTGTGTTGTCGGGCTGGATTTATCAGCGTTACGGGCTGGAGGCGTGCTTGTGGGTTTCCACCGCATTCGTCCTGTTGGCCGCACTGATTTCCGTGGCCTTGCCTCGGCACGCGATTGTGCACTAACGATTCAATCAACCGGCCTGAACCACGCTTGGGTCGGTTGAGCGTACAGAATGACCACCATCGTCATACCCAACGAAGGCTAAATCCGAAGGATCGAATCGTTCGCTCGTGTCCATCCGTACATTTCGCAGGCCCACTGTTTGCAGGTGCGACGCGTACAGACGCTCAGAAAAATAGCTGATCAGCAGGGTGCGACGGCGTGCGCCGATTGCGTTCAGGCTGGCGGCATGCACCAGATCGACATCAAACACCAGAATGTCACCCGCAGCGCCTGAAAGCTGCACAGATCTGGATTCGTCGTTGAAGTCGAACGGCGGTGCTCCGTGCACGGGGCGATGGCTGCCGGGGACGATACGGGTTGCGCCGTTCTCAGGGCCATAATCGTCGAAATAAGCTAATGCACCGACGATGTCGCCTGGTCGTTGTGCCGACAAGTCGCGGTGCAGTTGCTGATGGCCGCCACCTGCAAGGGGTTCGCGACCCTCGACCTGTGCGAGGAAGAACCGTTCTCCAATCAGCTCGCCAACCACCGTCAGTACCTGCGGCAGACGACACACCGCCTGAACCGTCGCGTCAGTGTCCAGCAGCGAGTGACGCCAGTCCATGCCGCGCGGCACTGGCCATTGGTCAGACGGCTTCACGCCCGCATCGAACACGGCACGAAGGTCACTCAGCCACTCGCTTGGGATTGCGCGACGGAGCAGCACATAACCCTCTCGATGGAGCTGTTCGCGGTCTGTCATAGCGTCCTCAGTTCTCATCGCCACCAACGCGTCTTGCAGGGTGGCCCGGCGCTAGACTAAAGCAATCGACAAAACCGGCCAATGATTCAGCGCAGCGTTTGCGAGCCCACTACGACGATCAGTCAGGTGTGCCAGCAGGACCTTGACGGTGATGGCGTTGCAACACCAACCGCATGATCCTTAGCAACTGCACGGATCACCGGTAGCATTCTCGCCTTTTTTTATAAACAATAGCGCGCGCAAAACGGCCGTTGCCTGCGGCCGCCATTAGTATTTTCTCTTTGAGCTTCCCATGCCTTCGACGACTGACATCACCCTTGAACTGGTGCAGGCCAGCCCTGATCAAATCGAACTGGTGCGTAACCTGTACCAGTTCTATGCCTACGAGTCCTCGGACTGGGAGCAGGAAGACGTTGAACTGGACGGTCGCTTCTATATCCACGATGAGCACCTGCAGCGCTACTGGCAAGAGCCGCAGTGGAGCGCCAACCTGTTGCTGGTCGACGGTTTCATTGCCGGTTTTCTGCTGATCGAGCGCAGTGACTTACCCGGTATCGATGCCCTGGAACTGGCGGATCTGTTCATCCTGAAAAAGTACCGCCGTAAAGGCATCGGGCGTGCTGTAGCGGCCCAGATGCTGATGAGTGCGGAGCATGCCTGGCTGGTGCGTTACTACTATCAGGATGAAGCCGCAGCGGCATTCTGGGGTTCAGTCATGGAGCACCTGCCGCGCGCGGTTCAGGCTATCGAGCCGGATGATGACCCCGAACTGTTGAGCTTCCTGCTACCGCGCGTGGTGCACTGAGTACGCGTAGGGTACTGAAAGCACTGCTAACCTTCGGCCAGTAATCAATTCTTCATGAAATCGAGGTGTTTTCAGTTTGATTTCTACCGTGCAGGAATTTAGTTTCTGCACGCATTTCGCGGGTTCGCAAGGGGCCCGTCCTGGTCGATGCCTCTAGGCGACATTGCTGCAAGCAAACGAGGAATGACGGTAGCCTGATTGGGGGCTCTTGGCGGTGAGACAGTAAATTGCTGTTTTAAAACCGATTTTTTTGTTTTTGAGGCTTCCCATACAGCGCGAAAGTTGATAAATTTCGCACATTCCTGCAGCGGCACTGGTTCGCAAGCTGCAGAATCTTCAATCGAGTGCATGACACTCGTCGCAACAGATACAGGGGCGTCGCCAAGCGGTAAGGCAGCAGGTTTTGATCCTGCCATGCGTTGGTTCGAATCCAGCCGCCCCTGCCATTTTCTATCAGCATCCACGTATGGCTCAGCGCGCAGATTCTGCTCGAGTTCAGGGTGTTCGTCTTTTCGGGAAGCGCGATCTAGTGTTTCCTGAATCAGCAATATTTACCTCCATGTAAAGTCTCTGGCATAGCACCGATTGGCCCACTGTCTTGTTCCTGTGCCGTGCGTTTGATGGCCGGGATCGGGGCCTTTACTGCCCCAATCCCGGCATTTCGGTTACTGGCCAGCCGACAGTGGTGGTGTGCGTGGTGGGATCATTCGTTTGTTCCCGGTCGATTCAAACGCGCAAGCAAGGTGCAACAAGTTTGAATCGTCATAGGCACGCCCAGCGAAGGTCAGCCCCACGGGCATACCGATGTCCTTCATCACGCCCATTGGTACGGTGACGGTTGGAACCCCGAGGTGGCGGATGGCGAGGTTGCCGTTGGCGACCCATACGCCGTTGCTCCAGGCAATGTCTGCAGCTTCAGGGTCGACATCGGCATTTGCCGGCCCAACGTCGGCTACTGTCGGGAAGATCACCGCATCCAGGCCAAGCCGTTCCATCCAGTCTTCGAGGTCGATCTTGCGGGTCTTTTCAAGCCCACGCAGCCCGTCTGGCACGGTCGGGATCTTGTCCCACGGCGTAATCCCGCGCTCGGCCATTCGCACGTATTCGTCCATGCCAGCGGCAAGGTCGCCCTCGCGGTTAGGCAGAGTACCCGGGTCGTGGGGGAAGATCAGCGGGCCGTTCACATCGACCAGACGGTTCAACTTCGGATCGCCGTTGGCCTGCAGGAAGTCATCGAACGCCCAGGCGGTCAAGTCCCACAGTTCGTGATGCAGGAACTCTTTGGACACCAGGCCTCGCGTAAACACGGTCGGCGCCCCTGGGCGATCACCCTCGCAATTGGAGACCAGCGGGAAATCGACTTCGATCACTTCAGCCCCGGCGGCTTCGAGTGCCTTTCGTGCGTCTTCCCAGAGCGCAATCACTGACGGGCGGGTATTGATGCGCTGCCCGGTCGGGCCACCGATGCCGGGAGCCTCTGAGGTGCCTGCTTCGGGGTCTGCATTGATATACATGCGGGGAACACCGAGCCGTTTGCCAGCGAGTGACTCAGGCTTCGCGGCAAGCGACAGGTAGGAGGCAGGACGAACCGAGGCGACACTCGGAATCGGCACCCAGGGCTGCATCCGCCACAGATCGCCGCGAGTGTCGGGATCTTCTGCGACCACCACATCGAGCACTTCGAGCAGGTCGGCCATGGTTCTGGCGTACGGCACGACAACGTCCATCGTCGGCGTCAGTGGCCAGTTGCCGCGCACCGAAATCACCCCACGCGAAGGCGTATAGGCGCACAGGCCGTTGTTCGAGGCCGGGCCGCGCCCGCTCGACCAGGTCTCTTCGGCCAGGCCGAAGGCTGCGAAGCTGGCCGCGGTGGCAGTACCGGCGCCGTTCGATGAGCCCGATGCGAAGGGGGCGGTGAGGTAGTCGGCGTTGTACGGGCTCTCTGCTCGGCCGTAGACCCCACGCTGCATGCCACCGTTGGCCATGGGCGGCATGTTGGTCTTGCCCAGGCAGATCGCACCGGCGGCGCGCAGCCGTTCGATGGTGAACGCGTCGCGATAGGCAATCAGGTCGGCAAATGCCGGGCTGCCAGAGGCGGCGGTGAGGCCCTTGACCAGATAGCTGTCCTTGGCGGTGTAGGGGATGCCATCGAGTGGCCCCAAGGTTTCGCCCCTGGCCCGACGGGCATCGGAAGCCTGCGCGTCCTTGAGTGCGTCAGGGTTGCGAACCACCACTGCATTGAGCGCAGTGGCTGTGCCAGGGGCGTCATAGGCGTCGATCCTGGCGAGGTACGCCTGGACGAGCTCGACCGCTGTTGTCTGCCCGGATTCGAGCGCCGCACGCAAGTCGGCAATGGAAACCTCGGTTACCTCGATCATGCTGCGGGTGCTCCGTCACACGGGGAATTGGATACTGGGATGTCAGTTGTCTGAACAGGGTGTCTCATATCGATTCTCATTGCACGGCAGGGGCCGGGCTTGCACGCTGGGCCGGGTAAGCGCTTGGGCGTCCTGTCTATCAACACACCAGGAGCGGGTGCGTTAGTGTAACGGTTTGCTGCTACGGTCGACTTCTATTGAAGCGGCACGTTCTGGCAGTTATTGGTTGCAATACGGCCTGCGACGCACGTCAATACGACGTTCTGAAAACCATCAGTACATTGCCATTCCCATCCAGGGTTCAAGGGGTGAGGCACCCCCTCGTCGCACCCCTCAAAAATAATGCAGTTTCCCCTCATTTTTTTGCATTACCGCCAGCGTACTCATCTCCTTCAGAATCCCTGCGCAATCGAGTTTTTGCCCCGCAGGGCTGCTCGCGCAAGGTGTATCGCTCGGTATTGACGGTGCGTGTTTTTTCAAAAGGTATTTGCTCCTCCCATGTCTACCCGTGGTCTGCGTCACTGGCTGCAGCGCCTTGCCCCGGCAACGCTGAACATCCCCCCCAAAGAATGGTTTCGCGCCGGTCTCGGTGCTTTGCTCGGTGTATTGCTCGCGGGCACGGTGTGCAGCGCGCTGTTCGGTAGCGCAGTGGCCCTGCACCTGCTGGGGCCGTTGGCGGCGTCGGCCGTGTTGCTGTTCGGGGTGCATTCCGGGGCGTTATCACAACCGTGGCCGCTGATCGGTAGCTATGCCATCGCGGCGTTAGTGGCGCTGGGGCTGCACCACTGGATCGGCCCCGGGCTGCTGGCCGCCAGTTCGGCGCTGATGTTGGTCATTCTGCTGATGTGCCTGCTGCGCTGCCTGCATCCACCGGGCGGGGCACTGGCGGTGAGCCTGGCATTGGCGGACCCCTCGCTCGCCGCACTCGGTGTACAGGTGCTGGAGCCCGTGTTGCTCAACGCCTTGTGCCTGTTGCTGGTGGCGGTGCTGTACAACCGGGCAACCGGGGTGCGCTACCCAAAGACGGCTGCACCGCGCAAAGACTTGCACCATACCCTCGACCCATTGCCGAGTGAACGGGTGGGGGTCAGTGGCGAAGATCTGGATCAGGCGCTGGAAGCGTTGGGCGAGTTTGTCGATGTCACCCGTGATGAACTGGAACGAATCATCATGGCCACCGAGCAGCAGGCGTTGAAGCGTAGCCTTGGCGGGATTACCGCAGCCAGGGTGATGTCACGGGACGTACAGTTCGCCACGCCCGGCACCACGCTGGAACAGGCCTGGCAGCAGTTGTCGGGTCATCATGTGAAGGCTTTGCCGGTGCTCGATGAGACGAAGCGCCTGGTCGGGATTGTCAGCCTGAGTGATTTGATTGGCCCGGCCATGGCCCAGCAACGGTTCAGTTGGCGTGCGCTGTTTGGTCGGCGTCAGCCGGTGCGACTCGAGACGATCATGAGCCGGCGTGTGGTCAGTGTCGGCAGTCAGCAGCAGGCGGTCACGCTGCTGCCGTTGCTCTGTGAGCAAGGGTTGCATTGCCTGCCGGTGCTGGACGGTGAGCAGGTGGTAGGGGTGATCACCCAGACCGACCTGATTGCCGCGCTCAAGCGTCAGTTGCTCAGCAAAGTGGCAACGGTGCGCTCAGATCTGCGGGTCCCAGCGTTGTGACCAGTCATTGTCGCAGGCGACGACTTCGCGTAATACGCTGAACGCCTGTTGCAGCACCTCCGAATCGCGTTCGCGGGCATACACCAGGTAAGTGGGGTAGGTGAATTCGGGCGCTTGCGGTACGCGCTCGAACACGCTGCTGTCGAGGTAGGCTTGTACCACGCGCGTGCGAAAATAGCCGCTTCCGCCGTGTTCGAGTATGTACTGCAGGGCCATCGGGCCGAGGTTGAAGCTCAGTGCCGGGCGGGCGCATTCAGGCAAGGCTGCATCGTGCAGGCGGCGGAAGGCATCGCCCCAATCAATGTAGACGTAGGGTTCGGGCGTGCTGACCTTGCGAATGCGGATCAGTTTCTCTTCCATCAGTTGTTCGACCTGCAGGCCCGGGCCGTAGCTTGGCTGATAGACCAGGACCGCGTCGAGAACCCCTAGTTCCAGCTCTTGCAGCAAGCTGTTGCGTTCGCCGACTTCACAGCGCACGGCATGGTTTGGCAATTCCCGTTGCAGGGCACTGACCCAATTGAGCATCAGTGGGTTGCACAGGCTGACCTCGCCGCCGATGTGTAGCACCTGACGGCAGCCACCGGGCAGCGGCAGGTCGCGGCGCGCGGCTTCCCAGGTTTGCACCAGTTGGTTGGCGTACACCACGAAGGCTTCGCCGTCGGCGGTAAGGCTGGCGCCGCTGCGGCTGCGCACGAACAGTTGGCAGGCCAGTTGTTGTTCGAGTTTCTGCACTCGGGCGGTGATGGCGGTCTGGGTGACGTGCAAGCGCTCGGCCGCCGAGGCCAGGCTGCCGCAACGGACGATCTCAAGAAAGGTTCGGGCCAGCTCGATATCCATGAATGCACCTGATCAGCAAGGTGGCCATTCTAGTGGTTTTGTCGGGCATGGGGCGAGGTGTGTGGGTGAGGCAGCGCCGGCAAGGCCGACGCCGGTTTGGCAGGGGCGGTGTCAGCCGCGCAATGCACTCAATCGTAGAGTGCCGGCTGGCGGTCCTGATGTACGTGATTGTTGGCGCTGATGTGCTTGTCGCGGGCTTCGCTGAGATCCAGTTTGGCAAGGATGATCGCAGGGTCGGCAGCCGCGCTGTGCAGTGGTCCGGCCAAGGGGTAGCCGTTGGCATCGACAATCACCGAGCCGCCGACCCAGTCCACACCACGTTCAGTGCCGCGACGGTCGCAGGCGGCTATATAGAGGCGGTTGACCGAGGCGTTGGCCTGCACCCGCACCACTTCAGCAGGACGCTCTCCGGCAGGGCGCGGGCCGTCCGGCCAGTTCACGGGGGCGCACAGCAGTTCGGCGCCGGCCAGTGCCGGCAGGCGCACCCATTCGGGAAACTCCAGGTCGTAGCAGATCATCACGGCAATGCGGCCAAAGCGCGTCTCAACCACCGGCGGCGGGCAGTTGCCGGGGGTGAAGAAACGTTTCTCATCGTTCCACAAGTGCGTTTTGCGGTACACGGCCTGCACGCCGTTGGCATCGATCAATACCGCGCTGTTGTACAGTTCGTCGCGTTCGGTGCGCTCGCAGAAGCCGCCGACGATGACGATATCCAGCTCCGTGGCCAGCGCCGCCCATTGGCGCAGGGTTTCACCGTGGGCGGTTTCAGCAAGGCTCAGGGCTTCGGCCTTGTCGATGAAGACGTAGCCGCTCTGCACCAACTCTGGCAGGACCACCACCTGCGCGCCCTGGCTGGCTGCCGCGCGTATGGCGGCCAGTGCCTGTTGCCGATTGTGCTCAAGGTCGCCGACCCTGGGGGCCAGCTGGCAGCAGGCGACGTTGAGAAGTGTGGGCGTTGGTTTCATCGTGTGGCTTCCTCAAGCTGGCGGTCGTTGGCGGCCAGCAGGCGTTGTTCGGCGTTCAGGTCCAGGGTTCGGCAGAGGCGTGCGTAGATCACACCGGTTACCAGCAGGCCAACGGCGAAGGCAATGTCGGCACCACCGAGGGCGGCTGCAGCGGGGCCGGTGTAGAAGCTCAGCGACATGAACGGCACCATCGCCAGCAGGCCGATGCCGTAGGCGCTCAGGCCGGCCTTGCCCCAGGCGCCGTAAATGCCATTGGGATTGAAGATCTCGCTGATCACATAGTGACCCTTGCGCACACCGTAGAAGTCGACGAGGTTCACAGCCGTCCATGGCACCAGGAAGTACAGCATCAACAGGATGAAGGTGTTGAAGCTGCCCAGGTAACTCTCGGGAATCGCCAGCGCGACGATGAAGACGATGGCAGCGATGATGGCAATGCCAGAGACGCGGATTTTCAGTGACGGGGTGACTTTGCGGAAGCTGTCGATGGCACTGATGCTGGTAAGCATCGCCCCGTAGCAGTTGACGGCCATGATGCCGACCAGCGCCGGTATCGAGATCAGTACGGTAAATGTGCCCAGCCCCGGGATGAACTGGTTGCCCACTTCACGCACGCTGCCGATGGCATCCGGCGATGGCAGGGCCGAGGCCAGGAAGGCGCCGAGCGACATCAGCCACAGGGCCGATCCGGCCGCGCCGAGGTAGGTCCAGAACACCACCTTGCGGGCAGGCGTATCATGAGGCAGGTAGCGCGAGTAGTCAGAGACGTACACCGAGTAGCTGATCTGGTAGCCCGCGGCTGCAGAGAGTTGTACCAGGAAGGCACCCCAGGAGAAGTGCGCGTTGTCCAGGGCCGCATCGGCCTGCAGGGTCATCACGGCGCTGACGGTCAAGGCGCCGAACACCACGATCATCACGTAGGTCAGCCAGCGTTGAACCGTGTGCAGCAGGTCGTGACCCACCACCGCCAGCACCACGGCAACGGCGATGACGCCCAGGTACCAGGGCGCACGTTGGCCGGGCAGTACGGTGTTGATGGCGTCAGTGGCGAGGATAACGTTGAACACATTGAAACCAATGTACACGAACACCACGGCAGCGAAGGGCACGATGGCACCTTTGAGGCCGAACTGGGCGCGTGACTGGATCATCTGTGGCAGGCCCATGCGAGGGCCCTGGTTGGCGTGAAAGGCCATGAAGAAGGTGCCGAAGCAGACGCCGATGATGATCGCAAGAATCGAGTACAAGGCGCTGAGGCCCAGTGCGGGGCCGGTGAAACCGGTGACCATGGTGGTGAGGACGAAGTTGCCGGTAAACCAGAATGGTGCCTGATGCCAGACCTTGCCATGGCGTTCGGTGCGCGGCACGTAGTCGATGGAGCGAACCTCGATTTTCGGTCGAGCGGTGACCTTGTTGGCGTTGCTCACTGGGAACCTCATGTCTTGTTGTTGTGTACGCGTGTAATGGGCCCGCACTGGCGGACATAAGTGGGGTGGATGTTCCGACAGTGAGTAAGGTCGAGGGAATCGGCGTAGGGAAATAATTACTTCAGAAATTTCTGAAGTAATACCAGCAGTTATTTGAGGCCGGTCATCAGGGCTTGACTTCACGCGCCAGCAAGGCGCGTTTGCGCTCGACGCCCCAGCGGTAGCCCGACAGGTTGCCGTCGCTGCGCACCACGCGATGGCAGGGGATGGCCACGGCCAGTGTGTTCGCGGCGCAGGCCTGAGCCACGGCGCGCACCGCCTTAGGTGAGCCAATGCGCTCGGCGATCTGCGCGTAGCTGGCGGTGCTGCCTGCGGGGATTTCGCGCAAGGCCTGCCATACCCGTTCCTGGAAGGCCGTGCCCCGCACATCCAGAGGCAGGTTCAGACCCAGGGCCGGGGCTTCGACGAAGCCAACCACGGTGGCGATCAGTTGCTCGAAGTTGGCGTCTGCGCCGATGAAGTTGGCATTCGGGAACATGTCCTGCACGTCGTGCAGCAGCTGTTGCGGGTCATCTCCCAGGAGAATTGCGCAAATACCCCGGGCGCTCTGCGCGACCAGAATCGAGCCCAGTGAGCATTCACCCACGGCAAAGCGGATATCCAGGTGCTGGCCTCCGGCGCGGTAATCACTCGGGCGCATGCCAAGCAGGTGGTCCGAAGCCGCATAGAAACGGCTGTTGGAGTTGAAGCCCGCATCATACAAGGCATCGGTGACCCGGCCGCCAAGGGCCAGTTGCTCGCGTACCCGGCGTGCGCGGTGGGCATTGGCGTAGCCCTTTGGGGTCAGGCCGGTCACGGACTTGAACACCCGATGAAAGTGAAACGGGCTCAAACCGGCATAGGCCGCCAGGTCAGCGAGGGAGGGGAGTTCAGTGCTGCTCTCGATCAGCCGACAGGCATCGGCAACTCGCGCTGCATGCTGGGCCAGCACTATGGACGGCGAAGCCCCGGCACGTTTCGAGGGGCGATAGCCGGCCGCCTCTGCTGCCTCGGGCGTGCTGAAAAACTCGACGTTTTCCGGTCGCGGCAAGCGCGCAGTGCTGCCCGGGTGGCAGTACACGCCGGTGGTGCGTACGGCATAGACAAACTGCCCATGGGCTGTCGTGTCGCGTGCCAGTACGGCCTGCCAGCGCGGGTCCTGCTCCACTGAAGTGGCCGGCACTGTGGCGCTGTCCTTGTCTGTGTTCATAATGCTGTTCCCGCTGTCAGTGGCCTACAGGCTGCACGTTAAGCCGCTACCCGCAGTGAGGCACTCCGACTCTTGCGGTTGAATTCCATAGACAGCATGAGTCACTCATCGAGACGCGATGAAACGGTGTTTCGTCAACCTGCCTTACGGAACGTGAAGTTGATGCGTTGCGCGCCCATCACTGAATGCAGCGCCTCCTTGATCGGCGCTACACCATGGTAACGCAACCGGTCTTCACCACCCCAGACCACCACATCGCCATGAAACAGTGGCACGCGTTGGGGCTTGTCGGCCCGGTGATGGCCGCCAAAGAGGAAGGTGGCCGGGATGCCCAGAGACACCGAGATGATCGGCCAGGTGTAGTCGCGTTCATCTTTGTCCTGGTGCAGGGACATCCGCGAACCGGGTTGATATTGGTTGACGAGGCAGGCATCGGGCACAAAGTCGGGAAAACCTGCGGCCTTTGCCGCCGCTGTCGCCAGCGCCAGAAACGCGCTTGGAAGTTCGGGCCAGGGCTGCCCGCTGGTGGGGTCGATCGGGCTGTAGCGGTAGCCGCTGCGGTCGCTCGTCCAGCCCAGATGCCCGCAGTTGGTCAGGGCCACTGACATGCTGAAACCACCCGGGGTGACCATGTGCCGAAACGGCGCGACTTCGCAGATGTGGGCCAGGGCCGGCAGCACTGCCTCGACAAAGGGCAGGGCAAAGCCGCGCAACACGCAGGCCTGTTGGGCCAGGGATTCCATGGCCTGCGTCGGTGTGTGCAGGCCTTCAAACAGATCGAGTGTGCTCATGGTGCTTGCTTCGCGGTTGTGAGGATGCGGCCATCTGGCCCGTCACATCAGCACCAATGTACTCCATTACGTGGGCGTCGGGCTCAGCTGCGCGCCAGCCCGTGCCCAGTGGCCGTTCAGGCTGCGCGTTCACCGCACAGGTCCAGGGCGAACCAGTGTTCGGCCTCGTCCACACTCAGCCCGGCGCCGAGCAGGGCGAACAGCTTGCCCAAGGCCGCTTCCCGGGTCATACCGCCACCGGAGACCAGGCCGACATCGCGCAGGCGGCTGCCGGCAGCATAGGTGTCGAACAGCACGCTGCCTTGTGGGCACTGGCTGATGGCCGCCAGCACTACGCCGCGCTGACGCGCTTCACTCAGCACCTGCAGCAGTGCGGCATCGTCGGATGGCCCGGTGCCGCTGCCGTAGCATTCCAGCAGCAGGCCCTGGATGCCGCTGTTCAGCACGCTGCGCAGCTGTTCAGCCTGAAAGCCGGGGAACAGTGGCAGCACCGCCAGCTTGACCGACGTGCGCGGCTGGCGATAGCACAGGCGTGCCGGCAGTGTCTCAGCGCGAACGCCTTCACGATGACGAGGCAGTTCGGCGAACGCATCGAAGGCTTCGCTGCGCAGCTTGCTGGCACGGGCACCGTGCAGCAGGGCACCGTGAAAGTACAGGTGTACGCCGTCCTCGATACCCGAGGCCATGATGCCGAGGGCACCCTTGAGGTTTTGCCAGGCATCGCTGTTCGGTGCGCCCGCCGGCAGCATCGAGCCGGTCAGCACCACCGGAACATTCAGGCCGAGCAACAGGAATGACAGCGCCGCTGCACTGTAGGCCAGGGTGTCGGTACCGTGCAGCAGCAGGACGCCGTCGTGGCCATCTTCGACCACGGCGTTGACGATGGTGTCACGCATGGCCAGCCAGTTCGCTTGCTGCATGTTGGCGCTGTCCAGCAACGGTTCCAGTTCAAGCAGGCGCCAGGCAGGTGCCGGTGTATCGGGGTGCTCCAGCAGGTAATCGTGCAAGCGTGTCTCGAAGCCGCTGGCCGGGGCCAGGCCTTGTGGCGTTTGCAGCATGCCGATG
>NZ_MBPN01000094.1 GCF_001695625.1 Pseudomonas defluvii | reverse complement strand
AACTTACTTCCAGCCAATGTCGTCCCTTAGCCGCAGAACCCTCAATTCCGTCACCCTGACGCGCGTCGCACAAGCTGTCGCGCTGGCTCTGACTGCCACGCTCGTGGGCTGCCAGAGCACCAGTCATATGGGTGACTCCGAGAGCGTTCGCGCGCACAACTACCAGGCCCGACTGAAGCAAAAACCGGTCTTCATCCACGACAAGCCTGCACAACAGGCACCGGATGATGTCTGGGAGCGCATGCGTCAGGGCTTCAAGTTGCAGGACGATATCGGGGTCAACCCGCGCATCGAGCAACAGCGCCTGTGGTTTGCCAGTAACCCTTCGCACCTGGAAACGGTCGGTGACCGCGGCAGCCTGTACATGCATTACATCGTCGAGCGTCTTGAAGAGCGCGACATGCCGCTGGAACTGGCACTGCTACCCGCGATCGAGAGCGCCTACAACCCCCTGGCGTATTCACGCGCCCATGCGGTCGGCCTATGGCAGTTCATCCCCTCGACCGGGCGGCACTTCAACCTGCGCCAAACGCGTTTCTATGATGGTCGGCGCGACATTACCGCGTCGACCAACGCAGCGCTGGACTACCTGTCACGCCTGCACGACATGTTCAACGGCGACTGGCTGCTGGCACTGGCGGCCTACAACGCTGGCGAAGGCACCGTGAGCCGCGCCATTGAGCGTAACGAACGCCTCGGCCTGCCGACCGACTACTGGAACCTGCCGCTCCCCAAGGAAACCCGCGACTACGTGCCCAAGCTGCTGGCACTCTCGCAAGTTGTGCTGACACCACAGGCTTACGGCGTAAACCTCAACCCGATTGCCAATGAACCCTACTTCGAGGCCATCGAGATCAAGGACCGCCTGGACCTTTCGCGCGTGGCGGCCCTGGCCGAAATCGACGAAGACGAGATGTATCAGCTCAACCCGGCCTTCAAAAAACGCATGACGGTCGATGGCCCACAGCAACTGCTGGTCCCCACGGCCAAAGCGCAACTGCTCACGACCAGCCTGTCGAACATGAAGCCCGAAGAGTTGCTCAGCTTGCAGCCCAAGCCGGCCGTGTTCAAAGCCGCATTGGCCGAAGCGGAACCCGGCACAGCGGGTACCGCCCGTAGCTACCGGGTCAAGCGGGGGGACAACCTCGCCAGCATTGCCAAAGCCAACCGTGTCAGCGTCAACGATCTGCAACGCTGGAACAAGCTTTCCGGGCGCAACGTCAAGGTCGGCCAGACCCTTGCCTTGCGCGACACCAAAGGTGCCGTGAAGCAACGCTCCACCCAGTACAAGGTGCGCAAAGGTGACTCGCTGTACATGGTCGCCAAACGCTTCAACGTCGAAATGCAGCACCTCAAACGCTGGAATCCGAGCACCGCGCACGCACTCAAACCAGGCCAGACACTGACCGTCTATCTGCCTCATTGAGGCCGCACGGCACATTAACTCGGTGCCGCGCCGCCCCTGTGCGACCCGGTACTCTTTTTCCTGTCGATACAAGCTGTTACTGTAGCCAGACCAAAGCCCAAGCCGCCTGGAATGGATCCCCGACTTGATACGCCCCCTCCTGCTGTCAATCAGCCTGGCCTTGAGCTTTCCTGCGGGCGCAACAATCATCGAAAGCCATGGTTACGCCCAGTTTGGCACGCTCAAGTATCCAGCCAAGTTCACCCATTTTGACTGGGTCAATCCGCAAGCGCCCAAGGGCGGTACGTTGCGGGCCATGGCCTTTGGCACGTTCGATACGCTCAACCCCTACACCTTCAAGGGCAGCAGCCCGGTAACCACGCCGAACTTCCCGCAGTATGGCGTGAGCGAGCTGAACGAAACCCTCATGGTCGGTACCGGCCAGTACGATCCTTCCGGCGATGAGCCGACGTCCAGCTACGGCTTGATCGCCCGCTCGGTCGAGTACAGCGAGGACCGTAGCTGGGTGGTGTTCAACTTGCGTCCTGAAGCGCGCTTCCACGACGGCGCCCCGATTACCGCGACAGACGTCGCGTTTTCCTATCGCACGCTTCTCAAGGAAGGTCATCCGCTTTACCGCACCAACCTGCAGGAAGTACAACGGGTCGACATCCTCAGCCCTCAGCGGATTCGTTTCGTGTTCAAACGCGCTGGCAATCCACTGTTGATCCTGCGCCTGGGCGAGATGCCGGTACTGCCGCAGCACTACTGGAAAACACGCGATTTCAAGGCCACGACCTTCGAACCGCCCTTGGGCAGCGGACCGTACCGCATTGTTCAGGTACAGCCCGGCAGAAGCCTGGTGTTCGAGCGGGTCAGTAACTATTGGGGCAAGGACCTGGCGGTCAATCGTGGCAAGTACAACTTCGACCGGGTTGAGTTCGAGTTCTACCGCGACAGCGATGTTGCGTTTGAAGCCTTCAAGGCGGGCGAGTTCGACATCTATATCGAACACCAGGCGAAGAACTGGGCCAATGGCTATACCTTCCCTGCCGTACGTCGCGGCGAGGTGATCAAGGCGCAGATCCCGCACCAGATTCCAACCCAGACCCAAGGCCTGTTCATGAACAGCCGCCGGGCGACCTTTGCCGACACCCGGGTTCGCCAGGCGCTGGGCCTGATGCTGGATTTCGAATGGACCAACCGCACCCTGTTCAGTAGCGCCTACCAGCGCGCGACCAGTTTCTACCCAAACAGCGAGTTCAGCGCCACTGGCTTGCCTGTCGGGCAAGAATGGCTAATTCTTTCGCCCTACCGCAACCAACTGCCGCCAGAGCTGTTCACCCAGCCGTTCAAGGTCAGCAGCACCGAAGGCCGGGGCATTGGCCGGGATACCTTGCGCCAGGCCCTGACACTGCTCAACCAGGCGGGCTGGAAACTGAGCGGGCAACGCCTGCTCAACGCCAAGGGGCAACGCTTGAAACTGGAGATCCTGCTGGTCAACCCAAACCTGGAGCGGATTCTGCAACCTTATGTCGAAAATCTGGCGAGCATCGGGATCGATGCACGCTTGCGCACCGTTGACCGCGCCCAGTACAAACAGCGGCTGGACCAGTTCGATTTCGACATGATTCTGATGACGCTCAACCAGACCCTCAGCCCGGGTCTTGAACAGTGGCAGTATTTCCATTCAAGCCAGGCCGCGGTCAAAGGCAGCAAAAACTATGCAGGGGTCAAGGACCCGGTGGTCGACCACTTGCTGGAGGTACTGCTCGCCGCAAAAAGCCGGGACGAGCAGGTTGCGGCCACTCGCGCACTGGACCGGGTACTGCTCTGGCAGCACTACATGATTCCCAACTGGTACCTGAACAATCACCGCCTGGCCTACCGCAATCGGTTCGCCTTCGTCGCCACACCGCCCTATACCCTGGGCCTTAACAGTTGGTGGCTCAAGCCTTCGGAGAATGCCCAATGACGCCATTGCCCGGCTTTCGCATACTGGCTGGCCTGTTGCTTGCTGGCCTCAGCCTGCAGACCCTGGCCGCGCCGCAACATGCGCTGACCCTGTACAACGAAGCGCCGAAGTACCCAGCCAATTTCAAGCACTTTGATTACGTCAACCCGGACGCGCCCAAGGGCGGCACCTTCCGCCAGAATGGCTTCGGCAGCTTCGACAGCCTAAACCCATTCATCAACAAGGGCGTCTCGGCGGACAACCTCGACCTGATCTACGACACCCTGGCCCGCGCCAGCCTGGACGAACCGTTCAGCGAATACGGCTTGCTGGCACAACAGATCGAAAAGGCCCCGGACAACAGCTGGGTGCGCTTCTACCTGCGCCCGGAAGCCCGCTTCCACGACGGCCACCCAGTACGCGCCGAGGACGTGGTGTTCACCTTCAACATGCTGATCAAGCACGGCGCCCCACTTTACCGCGGCTACTATGCCGACGTTGCGGAAGTGGTCGCCGAAGATCCGCTGCGGGTGCTGTTCAAGTTCAAGCACAACAACAACCGCGAGCTGCCGCTGATTCTCGGGCAGATCGCCGTATTGCCCAAACACTGGTGGGAAGGTCGTGACTTCACCAAGGGCAACCTGGAAATCCCGCTGGGCAGCGGGCCTTACACCATCGCCGAGGTCAAGCCCGGGCGCTCAATTCGCTACGTGCGCGACAAGAACTACTGGGGCAAGGACCTGCCGGTCAACCGCGGCTTCTACAACTTCGACCAGATGACGGTCGATTACTACCGAGACAACACCGTCGCCCTGCAGGCACTCAAGGCAGGGCAGTTCGATTATTGGCTGGAAAGCAGCGCCAAAAACTGGGCAACGGCCTACGACACCCCAGCGGTACGCGAAGGTCGCCTGATCCGTGAAGAAATCCCCAACGGCCTGCCCACCGGCATGCAAGGCTTCGTCTTCAACCTGCGTCGTCCTGTGTTCCAGGATGTGCGGGTACGGGAAGCCCTGAGCCTGCTGCTGGACTTCGAGTGGACCAACAAGCAGTTGTTCAACGGCGCTTATACCCGCACCGGCAGCTACTTTGAAAACTCCGAGATGGCTGCCCGTGGCCTGCCTGATGCCGCCGAACTGAAGATCCTTGAACCCCTGCGCGGCAAGGTTCCCGAGCAAGTCTTCACCCAGGCCTTCGCCAACCCGGTCACCGATGGCAGCGGCATGATCCGTGAACAGCAGCGCAAGGCCTACAAGCTGCTGCAGGAGGCCGGCTGGAGCATCAAGGATGACAAGATGGTCGATGCCCAGGGCAAACCGCTGAAAATCGAATTTCTGCTGGCCCAGACCGAGTTCGAGCGTGTCCTGCTGCCCTACAAACGCAACCTGGCCGACCTTGGTATCGATCTGACCCTTCGCCGGGTGGACGTTGCCGAATACGTCAACCGCCTGCGCTCACGTGACTTCGACATGATCGTCAGCGGCTTCCCGCAATCCAACTCCCCGGGCAACGAGCAGCGTGAGTATTGGCAAAGCGCCAGTGCCGACAACCCGGGCAGCCGCAATTTCATGGGCCTGAAAGACCCCGCCGTGGATTCGCTGGTGGAATCGCTGATCAACGCCGAATCGCGGCAAGACCTGATCGCCCATACCCGCGCACTCGACCGCGTATTGCTATGGGGTTACTACGTGGTACCCAACTGGCACATCAAAACCTGGCGCGTGGCCTACTGGAACCATATCGGCCATCCGCAAACCCCGCCCAAGTTCGACATTGGCATCAACACCTGGTGGATCAAACCCAGTACTACCCCTGTGATGCCCGTAGCAGCACCGACCGAGACTGCATCGACGAGCGGAGCACACTAGTATGCTGGCCTATACCCTACGCCGCCTGCTGCTGATTATCCCGACCCTGCTGGGCATCCTGGTCATCAACTTCATCATCATCCAGGCCGCCCCCGGTGGCCCGGTAGAGCAGATGATCGCCAAACTCGAAGGTTTCGAGGGGGCCACCAGCCGGATTGCCGGCGGCGGCGCCGAAGTGTCGGTAGCCGGTTCCAACTACCGCGGCGCGCAAGGCCTGGACCCGGCCCTGATCAAGGAAATCGAGCGCATGTACGGCTTCGACAAGTCGGCGCCGGAACGCCTGTGGATCATGATCAAGAACTATGCCCGGCTCGATTTCGGCGAAAGCTTCTTCCGCGATGCCAAGGTCATCGACCTTATCGCAGAAAAGCTCCCGGTCTCGATTTCCCTGGGGCTGTGGAGCACCCTGATCATGTACCTGGTCTCGATCCCCCTGGGCATCGCCAAGGCCACCCGCCACGGCAGCCATTTCGACGTCTGGACCAGTTCGGCGATCATCATCGGCTACGCAATCCCGGCGTTTCTGTTTGCCATTCTGCTGATCGTATTGTTCGCAGGGGGCAGCTACTTCGACTGGTTCCCGCTGCGCGGACTGACGTCGAACAACTTCGATGAACTGAGCACCACCGGCAAGATCCTCGACTACTTCTGGCATCTGGTACTACCGGTGACCGCACTGGTAATCGGCAACTTCGCGACCATGACCCTGCTGACCAAGAACAGCTTCCTTGACGAGATCAACAAGCAGTATGTGGTCACCGCCAAGGCCAAGGGCCTGAGCAATAACCGTGTGCTTTACGGGCATGTGTTCCGCAATGCCATGCTGCTGGTGATTGCCGGCTTCCCTTCGGCTTTCATCGGCATTTTCTTCACTGGCTCGCTGTTGGTGGAGGTGATTTTCTCGCTCGACGGCCTGGGCCTGATGAGCTTCGAGGCAGCCATCAACCGTGACTACCCGGTGGTGTTCGGCACGCTGTTCATCTTCACCTTGCTGGGGCTGGTCGTGAAACTGATCGGCGACCTGACCTACACCCTGGTCGACCCACGTATCGACTTTGAAAGCCGGGAGCAATGAGATGAAACTGTCACCGCTCAATCGCCGGCGTTTTGAACGCTTCAAAGCCAACCGCCGTGGCTGGTGGTCGCTCTGGCTGTTCCTGATCCTGTTCGGCCTGAGCCTGGGCGCGGAACTGATCGCCAACGATAAACCCCTCGCCGTGCGCTATGACGGCCAGTGGTACTTCCCGGCGGTCAAACGCTACCCGGAAACCACCTTTGGCGGCGAGTTTCCGCTGGAGCCCAACTACAAGAGCCCGTACATGCGCGAACTGCTGGCCGCCAAGGACAGCTGGGTACTCTGGGCGCCCATTCCTTTCAGCTACCAGAGCATCAACTATGACCTGAAAGTCCCTGCCCCCGCACCACCCTCGGCGCAAAACTGGCTGGGCACCGACGACCAAGGGCGCGATGTGCTGGCGCGGGTCATCTATGGCTTTCGGATCTCGGTGCTGTTCGCGCTGACCCTGACAATCCTGAGCTCGATCATCGGCGTGATCAGCGGCGCCCTGCAGGGTTTCTATGGTGGCTGGGTAGACCTGGCCGGGCAGCGCTTCCTGGAGATCTGGTCAGGCTTGCCAGTGCTTTACCTGCTGATCATCCTGGCCAGTTTCGTGCAGCCGAACTTCTGGTGGCTACTGGGCATCATGCTGTTGTTTTCCTGGATGAGCCTGGTCGACGTGGTGCGTGCCGAATTCCTGCGCGGGCGCAATCTGGAGTACGTGCGTGCGGCGCGAGCCCTCGGCATGCAAAATGGCGCGATCATGTTCCGGCATATCCTGCCCAACGCCATGGTCTCGACCATGACCTTCATGCCCTTCATTCTCACCGGCGCAATCGGCACCCTGACCGCACTGGACTTCCTCGGCTTCGGCCTGCCGCCTGGCGCTCCATCGCTGGGTGAACTGGTCGCACAGGGCAAGTCCAACCTGCAAGCACCGTGGCTGGGTATCAGTGCGTTTGCGGTACTGGCGCTGATGCTTAGCCTGCTGGTGTTCATCGGTGAATCCGCCCGCGATGCCTTCGACCCGAGGAAATAAGATGAATCAGGACAATTTGATCGAAGTCCGCGACCTTTCCGTCGAATTCGTCGTCGGCGACCAGATACAACGGGCCGTCGAACATATCAGTTTCGATATTCGCCGCGGCGAGACGCTGGCCCTGGTGGGCGAAAGCGGCTCAGGCAAATCGGTGACGGCTCACTCGATCCTGCGCCTGCTGCCCTACCCGATCGCCCGCCACCCCTCCGGCAGCATCCACTATGAGCAACGCGACCTGCTGAAACTGGACGAAAAGCAAATGCGCCACATCCGTGGCAACCGCATTGCGATGATCTTCCAGGAACCGATGACCTCGCTGAACCCGCTGCACACCATCGAAAAGCAGATCAACGAAGTACTGCTGCTGCACAAAGGCCTGACGGGTAAAGCCGCCACCGAGCGCACCCTGGAGTTGCTGGACCTGGTGGGAATTCCCGAACCGGTCAAACGCCTCAAGGCGCTCCCGCATGAGCTTTCTGGTGGCCAACGTCAACGGGTAATGATCGCCATGGCCCTGGCCAACGAGCCGGAGTTGCTGATCGCCGACGAACCGACCACCGCGCTGGACGTGACCGTCCAACTGAAAATTCTCAACCTGCTCAGGGAGCTGCAGTCGCGGCTGGGCATGGCCATGCTGCTGATCAGCCATGATTTGAACCTAGTAAAAAGAATTGCACATCGCGTATGTGTCATGCAGCGCGGTTGTATCGTCGAACAAGCGTCGTGCAACGAATTGTTCAGTGCTCCACAGCATCCGTATACCCAGATGCTGCTGGGCGCAGAGCCCAGTGGGCAGCCTGCGAACAACCCGATCGGCAAGCCGCTACTGGAGGTCGAAGACCTGCGTGTGTGGTTCCCGATCAAAAAAGGCCTGATGCGACGAACAGTCGATTACGTCAAGGCGGTGGACGGCATCAATTTCAGCCTGCCTCAGGGCCAAACCCTGGGGATTGTTGGCGAGAGTGGCTCCGGAAAGTCCACGCTGGGTTTGGCGATTCTGCGGTTGCTGCACAGCCAAGGTGCCATACGTTTTCAAGGAAAGGCGCTAGACTGCCTTTCTCAGCAACAGGTTCGGCCGTTCCGACGGCAGATGCAAGTGGTCTTCCAGGACCCTTTCGGCAGCCTCAGCCCACGTATGTGCGTGAGCGATATCGTCGGTGAGGGCCTGCGCATCCATCGGATTGGCACGGCAGCAGAACAGGAACAGGCGATCATAGAGGCACTCAAGGAGGTAGGACTGGATCCGGAAACCCGGCACCGCTACCCTCACGAGTTCTCTGGAGGCCAGCGACAACGAATTGCCATTGCCCGGGCATTGGTATTGAAACCGGCACTGATACTGCTGGACGAGCCCACTTCGGCGCTCGACCGGACCGTTCAGCGCCAAGTGGTGGAGCTGCTGCGTTCGCTGCAGACCAAGTACAACCTGACCTACTTGTTTATCAGCCATGACCTGGCGGTGATCAAGGCGCTAAGCCACCAACTGATCGTGGTCAAGCAGGGCCAGGTGGTTGAACAAGGTCCGGCGGCAAGCATTTTCGCTGCACCGCAACATACTTATACACAGCAGCTGCTGGAAGCGGCCTTTTTGGCCCCAACAGCTGTCGATTAACCTGAAGAGGAACAACACATGGGTTTTCTCGCCGGTAAGCGCGTACTGATCGTCGGTGTCGCAAGCAAACTGTCCATCGCATCCGGTATTGCTGCCGCCATGCATCGCGAGGGCGCAGAACTTGCCTTCACCTACCAGAACGAAAAGCTCAAGGGCCGCGTCGAAGAGTTCGCCGCTGGCTGGGGCTCCAGCCCTGAGCTGTGCTTCCCCTGTGACGTTGCCAGCGACGAAGAGATCGCCAAGGTCTTCGAGGAACTGAGCAAGAAGTGGGACGGCCTGGATTGCATCGTGCACTCGGTTGGCTTCGCCCCGGGCGACCAACTGGATGGCGATTTCACCGACGTCACCACCCGCGAAGGCTTCCGCATCGCCCACGACATCAGCGCCTACAGCTTCGTCGCCCTGGCCAAGGCCGGTCGCGAAATGATGAAAGGCCGTAATGGCAGCCTGCTGACCCTGTCCTACCTGGGCGCAGAGCGCACCATGCCGAACTACAACGTGATGGGCATGGCCAAGGCCAGCCTGGAAGCCGGCGTACGCTACCTGGCCGGCAGCCTGGGCCCAGAGGGCACCCGCGTGAACGCCGTTTCCGCTGGTCCGATCCGCACACTGGCCGCCTCCGGCATCAAGAGCTTCCGCAAGATGCTGGCTGCCAACGAAGCCCAGACCCCACTGCGTCGTAACGTCACCATCGAGGAAGTTGGCAACGCTGGCGCCTTCCTCTGCTCCGACCTGGCGTCGGGCGTCAGCGGCGAAATCATGTACGTAGACGGTGGCTTCAACACCACCGCCATGGGCGATCTTTCCGAGTAAGCCCTAGCCGTTGTTGCAAACAAACCCCCGCTTTTTAGCGGGGGTTTGTATTTGTGGGCCAACAATGCAGGCGCCACCAACGCGGCGACACCCCGCCCAAGCCATCACAGGCAAGCCTGCCTCCCACAGGAAGCTGTAGGCCGTGGCACTTGCCCCAAACAAAAGCCCCTGGCCTTTCGGTCAGGGGCTTTGTCGGTTGCCGTTGCTGCCCTAGAGGAACGTCACTCAGTAGCGAGTGATGTCCGCCTTGGCTTCCAACTGCTTGCGGTAGGCTGCAAAGTCTTGCTGGCCAGCACGCGACGCCAGGAAGCGACGGTAGGCCGACTTCTCTTCGTCAGTGGCCGCAGAACCTTCGTTGACGCCATCCAGACGCAGGACAACGAAGCTGCCATCGGCCAGGCTGACGCTGCCGAAGAGCGGTTTGTCCTTGGCTTCAGGCTTGCCCATACGGAACAGGGCTTGCAGTTCTACAGGATCGATACCGTCCTGATTACGCGTCACTGCTTCCTGCACCTTCCAGCTCTGGCCCTCATACGCCGCTGTCGGCGCGATCTTGCCATCACGCAGGCCGGCCATCAGGGCTTCGCCTTTAGCCTTCACAGCAGCACTGGCGTGCTCCTTGGCCAGGTGCTTGCGAATGCTGTCGGCGACCGCTTCCAGCGGCAGCTGGGCAGGTTTGCGATGCTCTTTGACGCGGATGACCACGACCGTTTCAGGGTCCAGCTCGATGGACGAACTGTTAGCGCCCTCTTCCATGACTTCAGGGCTGAACGCCGCCTGAATCACAGCACGGTTAGCCGTCACGCCTTCGCCACCTTCACGACCAAAAGGCTCGGAAGTCTTGACCTTCAAGCCCAGCTCCTGAGCTGGCTGGCTCAGGTCGGAGGCCTCGAATGCGGAGTCAACCAGCTGCTTGGTCGCCTCGACAAAGCGCTGCTCGACCTGCTGCGTCTTCAACTCTCGCGTCAGCTTGTCTTTCAGGCTGGCGAAACTTGGCACCTCAGGCGCTTGCACACCCAGCAGCTTGATCAGGTGAAAGCCGTAGTCGGTACGAACCGGGGCCGACACTTGATCCTTGTCCAGCGCGTACAGCGCCTCTTCGAAAGCCGGGTCGTAAACGCCCTGACCCGCAAAGCCGAGGTCACCGCCATTGCTGGCCGAACCCGGGTCCTGCGAAAACTCCTTGGCCAGCGCGGCAAAGTCTTCACCTTTGGCCAGGCGCTGTTGAATCTCTTCGATACGAGCCTTGGCCTGCGCTTCATTCACCTTGTCGTTGACTTCGATGAGGATGTGCGCGGCATGACGCTGCTCGGCGAGGCCGGAAATTTCTTTCTCATACAGCGCCTGAAGCTCATCTTCATTGACACTGACCTGATCGAAGAACGCGGACTTCTTCAGCTCCAGATAGTCGATGACCACTTGATCCGGGCTCATGAACTCCTTGGCGTGCGCGTCGTAGTGAGCCTTGATCTCGTCATCGCTCACCTTGCTCGCAGCAACATCTGCCTTGAAGGTGATGGAGGCGAAGTCACGGGTCTGTTTTTCCAGACGGGCGAATGCTTCAACCTGCGAGTCGGTCACAAAACCGCTTCCGGCAAGGCCGGTACGCAGTTGGCCAATGAGCATTTCCTGCGCCAGCATTTCGCGGAACTGCAGACGGCCGTAGCCCATCTGCCGAATGACCTGGTCGAAGCGCTCGGCACTGAACTTGCCGTCAACCTGGAACTCCGGCGTCTGCAGGATCAGTTGATCCAGCGCCGCTTCGGAGAACGCGAACTTGGCGTCGCGAGCCCCCTGAAGCAGCAGTTTGCGATCGATCAGCCCCTTGAGAGCCGCTTCGCGCAACATGTTTTCATCCAGCAGGGAGGCATCGAAATCCTTGCCCAACTGTTGCATCAGCTGGCGACGTTGCATGTCGACCGCTTGGCTCAGCTCGTTCTGGCTAATGGCATCGCCATTGACCTTGGCAGCGTCCTGGCTGTGGCTGGTGGCCCGGAAGATGGCATCGAAGCCGGTCAGCGCCATCAAGGCTACGATGACACCGATGATGGTCTTGGCAATCCAACCTTGTGAATTGTCCCTGATATTCTGCAGCATGCGTCCCCCAGAAACGGTTGTACTGATAAAGCAACCGTGGAGCGTGGGTAGAGTCCTGATAGAAGAAAGGCGCATCCGAGGATGCGCCTTCTCGTAGCTGGCGAAGCGGTCGAAAGCCGGATATCTAAGCTTTCGGAGGAGACGCCTCTCGAGAGGCTTGCCCCCTTTGCGCTTCGCTGTCGAACCAGGCCATGGCCTTATTCGACGAGGCGTAAGCCTGAAAGAAGCGACTTAGTTGACGGCTTCTTTCAGTGCTTTGCCAGCTTTGAAGCCTGGCTTCTTGGCAGCAGGGATTTCCAGAGTCTTACCGGTTTGCGGGTTACGGCCGGTACGCGCAGGACGGTCGGTCACGGAGAACGTGCCGAAGCCTACCAGTACAACCGAGTCACCTGCCTTCAGGGCGCCGGTGACGGAGTCGATTACTGCATCCAGCGCACGGCCAGCTACAGCTTTCGGGATGTCAGCAGATGCAGCGATAGCGTCAATCAGTTCCGACTTGTTCACTCTAAGTCCCCTTATATCTCTATTGAGTATGTTTCTAAGTATGTAATCAAAGCAAAACGATGCTGGGTGGCCAGTTGGCATTTAAGTGCCGCCCTATAACAAAGGCTCTAACTGCCGCCAACCAAGCCCCCCAACCAAATACGTATTAATGCGTGCTGATTCTTTCCTTGGAATCACCGTCGCGCTTTTCATCCTTTGCGACAATCTCGGGAGCCACATCTGGCAAGGGCTCCGGGGCGTATTGCAGCGCAATTTGGAGGACTTCGTCAATCCATTTCACGGGTTTAATCTGCAGATCCCGCTTAATATTCTCAGGAATTTCTTTCAGATCCCGCACATTCTCTTCCGGAATGATCACCGTCTTGATTCCGCCACGGTGTGCGGCCAGTAGTTTTTCCTTCAAACCACCAATCGCCAATACCTGACCACGCAGGGTAATTTCACCGGTCATTGCCACATCGGCACGCACCGGAATCTGGGTCAGTGCCGACACCAGCGCGGTGCACATACCAATACCCGCACTTGGACCGTCCTTCGGCGTAGCCCCTTCCGGCATGTGGATATGGGTGTCACGCTTCTCGTGGAAGTCTGCAGGAATACCCAGGCTGCGGGCCCGGCTACGGACGACGGTCTGCGCCGCGGTAATCGACTCGACCATGACATCGCCCAGCGAACCGGTCTTGATCAACTGGCCCTTGCCTGGCACCACAGCCGCTTCGATGGTCAGCAATTCGCCACCCACCTGAGTCCAGGCCAGCCCCGTAACCTGGCCAACCTGATCCTGCTGCTCAGCCAGACCATAACGGAACTTGCGAACGCCGAGGAAATGCTCGAGCTGATCGCCACTCACCTTGACGGCCACCTGCTTGTGCCCGGTGTGTTCCTTGACCACCTTGCGACAAACCTTGGCAATCTGACGCTCAAGGCCACGCACACCGGCTTCACGGGTGTAGTAGCGAATGATGTCGCGAATCGCCGTGGTGTCGATATCCAGTTCGCCTTTCTTCAAGCCGTTGGCCTTGATCTGCTTCGGCACCAGGTACTTGACAGCGATGTTGATCTTTTCGTCCTCGGTGTACCCCGGCAAACGGATGACTTCCATACGGTCCAGCAGGGCTGGTGGAATGTTCATCGAGTTCGAGGTGCAGAGGAACATCACGTCCGACAGGTCGTAATCGACCTCAAGGTAGTGATCGTTGAAGTTGTGGTTCTGCTCTGGATCCAGCACTTCCAGCAGCGCCGAAGCTGGGTCGCCACGCATGTCGCTGCCCATCTTGTCGATTTCATCGAGCAGGAACAGTGGGTTGCGTACACCAACCTTGGTCATTTTCTGGATCAGGCGACCCGGCATCGAGCCGATGTAGGTACGCCGGTGGCCACGAATCTCGGCCTCGTCACGCACGCCGCCCAGCGCCATGCGCACGAACTTGCGATTGGTCGCAGCCGCGATCGACTCCGCCAGGGACGTTTTACCGACACCAGGCGGGCCCACCAGGCACAACACCGGACCACGGATCTTTTTGACCCGCTTCTGCACGGCAAGGTACTCAAGGATGCGCTCCTTGACCTCTTCCAGGCCATAGTGGTCGGCATCGAGGATTTCTTCGGCCTTGGCCAGGTCCAGGCGGACCTTGCTCTGAGCTTTCCACGGTACCTGAACCAGCCAGTCCAGATAGGAGCGCACCACGGTCGCTTCAGCAGACATCGGAGACATCTGCTTGAGCTTGTTCAGCTCGGCTTGCGCCTTGGCGTAGGCATCCTTGGGCAGGCCCGCCTCGTCGATGCGCTTTTTCAGCTCTTCGACTTCGTTGTGACCTTCTTCGCTATCGCCCAGCTCTTTCTGAATGGCCTTCATCTGCTCATTCAGGTAGTACTCGCGCTGGCTGCGCTCCATTTGTTTCTTGACCCGGCCGCGGATGCGCTTCTCGACCTGCAACAGGTCGATTTCGGCATCCAGCAAGGCCAGGACATGCTCAACCCGGGCACCCAGGTCGATGATTTCGAGGATTTCCTGTTTCTGCTCGATTTTCAGCGCCATGTGTGCAGCCATGGTGTCGACCAGACGACCCGGCTCATCGATGCTGTTCAGCGACGACAGGACTTCAGCCGGGACTTTCTTGCCCAGCTGGACATATTGCTCGAACTGCGACAGCAGCGTGCGCACGAACACTTCGGATTCGCGGTCAGCGGCTTCCGACTCGTCGATCAGTGCGACTTCGGCACGGATGTGCCCGTCAACTTCGTTGAAACGCTCGACAGCACCACGCTGCTCACCCTCGACCAGCACCTTGACGGTGCCATCAGGCAGTTTCAGCAGCTGCAGAACGGTAGCGATGGTGCCCACACGATACAGGGCGTCTTCGCCTGGATCATCGTCGGCTGGATTCTTCTGGGCCAGCAGGAGGATCTGCTTCTCGCCCGTCATCGCAGCCTCGAGGGCCTCGATGGACTTCTCGCGCCCCACAAACAGCGGGATAACCATGTGCGGATAGACGACGACATCACGCAATGGCAAAAGAGGCAAGTCGAGGGTTGTCTTCATGATTTCGCCTCTACAGCGGCCTTGTGGCCGTAAAACCGATGGAATTTGAGCTTGAACCTAATGTGGGGGCAGCCCCGGAAAAAAACAAGCTCTACGACAGGAAAAGCAAAGGGGCCCGAAGGCCCCTTGCTGATTCGAGCCGGTGAAGGGCTCAGGCATCAGGTGCAGCTTTGGCTTGCGGCTCGCTGTTCTCATAGATCAACAGCGGCTGCGAAGAACCATCGATGACACTCTCGTCGATCACCACCTTGCTGACATCCTTCTGCGAAGGAATCTCGTACATGGTGTCGAGCAGGATGCCTTCGAGAATGGAACGCAGGCCACGTGCGCCGGTCTTGCGCTCCAGTGCCTTGCGAGCAACGGAACGCAGCGCGTCGTTGCGGAACTCCAGGTCCACGCCTTCCATCTCGAACAACTTGGCGTACTGCTTGGTCAGGGCGTTCTTCGGCTCGGTCAGGATCTGCATCAAGGCAGCCTCATCCAGCTCGTCGAGGGTTGCCAACACGGGCAAACGACCGACGAACTCAGGGATCAGGCCAAACTTGACCAGATCGTCCGGCTCGACTTCACGCAGCGACTCGCCAACCTTCTTGCCTTCCTGCTTGCTGCGTACTTCGGCAGTGAAGCCGATGCCGCCGCGGGTAGAACGGCTCTGGATCACTTTTTCCAGGCCAGAGAACGCACCGCCACAGATAAACAGGATGTTGCGCGTATCGACCTGCAGGAACTCCTGCTGCGGGTGCTTGCGGCCACCTTGCGGCGGAACGGAAGCGACCGTGCCTTCGATCAGCTTGAGCAGCGCTTGCTGCACGCCCTCACCCGACACATCGCGGGTAATCGACGGGTTGTCCGACTTACGCGAAATCTTGTCGATTTCGTCGATGTAGACAATACCCATCTGGGCTTTTTCGACGTCGTAGTCGCACTTTTGCAACAGCTTCTGAATGATGTTCTCGACATCCTCACCGACATAGCCCGCTTCAGTCAGCGTGGTGGCATCGGCGATGGTGAACGGCACATTCAGCAGGCGCGCCAAGGTTTCAGCGAGCAGCGTCTTGCCCGAACCAGTCGGGCCGATCAGCAGGATGTTGCTCTTGCCAAGTTCGACGTCGTCGTTTTTCTTGTCGCGTTGGTTCAGGCGCTTGTAGTGGTTGTACACCGCTACGGCCAAGACCTTTTTCGCGCGCTCCTGACCAATGACGTACTGGTCCAGGATGGCGCTGATTTCTTTCGGCGAAGGCAATTTATGCGCACTGCTCTCGGCCTGGGCTTCCTGCACCTCCTCACGGATGATGTCGTTGCACAGGTCGACGCACTCGTCGCAGATAAATACCGAGGGGCCGGCAATCAACTTGCGCACTTCATGCTGGCTTTTGCCGCAGAAGGAGCAATAGAGCAATTTGCCGTTGTCCTCGCCGTTACGGGTGTCAGTCATTCGATCGATCCAATCCGGTAGGCTTGCAACACAAGATGAAGGCAATTGCGGGCTTTTTCAAGTCCGCAGGTGGCTGGGCGGGCCCAGCACCTGCTTTTGAGTCGATCAAGCAGTCATTTGACGCTTGTCGAACACCGAGTCGATCAGGCCGTACTCGGCAGCGCGTTGAGCGCTCATGAAGTTGTCACGGTTGGTGTCACGCTCGATGGTTTCGATCGACTGGCCGGTGTGGAACGCCAGCAGTTCGTTCAGACGCGAACGGATCGAAAGAATTTCCTTGGCATGGATGTCGATGTCCGACGCCTGACCCTGGAAACCACCCAGCGGCTGGTGAATCATCATCCGCGAGTTCGGCAGGCAATGACGCTTGCCCTTGGCACCACCGGCCAACAGGAACGCACCCATGCTGCAGGCCTGGCCGATGCAGATGGTGGAGACGTCTGGCTTGATGAACTGCATGGTGTCGTAGATCGACATGCCTGCAGTCACCGAACCACCCGGCGAGTTGATATAGAGATGGATATCCTTGTCCGGGTTTTCCGCTTCAAGGAACAGCATCTGCGCCGCTACCAGGTTAGCCATGTAGTCCTCTACCGGGCCAACCAGGAAGATGATCCGCTCCTTCAAGAGGCGCGAATAAATATCGTAGGCACGTTCGCCACGAGCGGATTGCTCGATAACCATCGGGACCAGACCGCCTGCGGCCTGGATGTCAGAGCTCTGCTGATAATAAGAATTGCGGGACATGTCCTGCACTCACTCCCAAATAGTCATGTCTTGAATACGCATAAGCCAGCACGAAGGCTGGCTTATGGTGTTTTCCTACGAGAGAAGGAAATCAGTCGGCAGTTGGTGCTTGCGCCGGCTTGACAGCTTCTTCGTAAGAGACCGATTTATCGGTCACAGTCGCTTTCTGCAGAACAGTATCCACAACTTGTTCTTCCAGCACAACCGAACGGACTTCGTTCAGTTGCTGGTCGTTCTTGTAGTACCACGCCACGACTTGCTCAGGCTCCTGGTAGGCCGAAGCCATTTCCTGGATCAGCTCACGTACGCGGTCTTCGTCCGGCTTCAGCTCGTTCTGCTTGACCACTTCAGCGACGATCAGGCCCAGCACGACGCGACGCTTGGCTTGCTCTTCGAACAGCTCAGCCGGCAGTTGCTCTGGCTTGATGTTGCCACCGAACTGTTGAACGGCTTGAACGCGCAGGCGGTTCACTTCGTTTTCCAGCAGGGCCTTTGGTACTTCGATCGGGTTGGCAGCCAGCAGGCCGTCCATTACCTGATTCTTGACCTTGGTCTTGATCGCCTGACGCAGCTCACGCTCCATGTTCTTGCGAACTTCGGCGCGGAAACCATCGACACCGGCTTCCTTGATACCGAACTGGGCGAAGAACTCTTCGGTCAGCTCAGGCAGCTTGGGCTCGGAAACGCTGTTGACGGTAACGGTGAACTCGGCAGCCTTGTTGGCCAGGTCCAGGTTCTGGTAGTTCTCAGGGAAGGTCAGGTTCAGAACGCGCTCTTCACCGGCCTTGGCACCGACCAGACCTTCTTCGAAGCCTGGGATCATGCGACCGGAACCCAGCACCAGCTGAGTGCCCTTGGCCGAACCGCCGGCGAAGGCTTCGCCATCGATCTTGCCAACGAAATCAATGTTCAGTTGGTCTTCGTTCTGAGCAGCGCGCTCTGCCACTTCGTAACGGACGTTCTGCTTGCGCAGTACTTCCAGCATGTTGTCCAGGTCGGCGTCAGCCACTTCGGCGCTCAGGCGCTCAACGGCGATCGACTCGAAACCGGCAACGGCGAACTCAGGGAATACTTCGAAGGTGGCAACGTATTCCAGGTCCTTGCCCTTTTCGAACACTTTTGGCTCGACGGCAGGGGCGCCAGCAGGGTTCAGCTTCTGCTCAACCACAGCTTCATAGAACGTGGCCTGGATCAGGTCGCCCAGGGCTTCCTGACGTGCTGCGTCTTCGTAACGCTGACGAATCACGCTCATAGGCACTTTGCCAGGACGGAAGCCTGGGACCTTGGCGCGACGGGCAGTCTGTTGCAGACGCTTGTTGACTTCGGTCTCGATGCGCTCGGCCGGAACGCCGATGGTCATGCGGCGCTCGAGAGCGGAAGTATTTTCAACAGAAACTTGCATGGATATTCCTCGTTGCACAGACGTTAGCCGGCGATACCCGACTCCAGAATCAAGGGCAAGCATTCTAGTAGCTCAAACACCAGAAGTCACCCCGTTCAAGACGACGGGGAACCACACCGGTCCTTTTATATGAAGGGGTATCGGCCAAAATGGCCAGACACCCGCAAACCAAGGCGCGCCGGGCACTACGAGACAGTGCTCGATTTTACCCACACCCTTGGCAAATCTTTTCAAAACACTACACGACGCTCATCACGGCGCGGCTTCATCGAGCTCATTGAGCCCGCAGTACTCTTCCCAGCTCATGCCCAATGCCTCGGCCACTTCACGATGCACTTCCAGGCGCATGGCCTGCAGCTCCTCGGGAGATGCTGCAATCAGCTGCAGCGCCAGTTCCCAGGGCTGGAGCCCCTGCGTCTCGGCTTCATCTTCGAACGCCCACTGGATCTGTTGCGCCTGATCATGCTCGCTAAGCTGGGCAATTTCAGCCAGCAACTGCGGATTGGCCTCGGCGAAACGCTCCAGGGCAACCGCCTGGCGGAACTCTTTTGCGATCATATAGCTCTTCCTTCCTGCAGCCGACAGCTCGACCACTACCTCAACCGCCTGAAATCTATCAGCTTTCAGGCCATTGTCACCACCCGTGCGCACGCTGAATACCTTGACGCCACGGGTCTTTGCGACGCAGACGATCAGATAGTGCTCATCTGATCCAGATCAAACCCGGCCAGGCCTTTTGCGATTCAATTGAAACCTGAGCATCAAGACAGCCCCTCGCACACCA
>NZ_MBPN01000093.1 GCF_001695625.1 Pseudomonas defluvii | reverse complement strand
GCCACAGGGCTGTGCGCCGACACCCCTCCTACCAGTCGAGCGTCAGCTCGCTCTCGAAGTAGCGCTCTTCACCACTTAACGGGTCCTTGAAACGCAGGCTATGCGCCAGCAGTTTCAGCGGCTTGCTGTAATCGTCATCCTCGTGACGCACCTCTGGGTAGAAAGGATCGTTACAGATGCTCGCCCCCAGCGCAGTCATGTGCACGCGCAACTGATGCGTCTTGCCGGTCACTGGCGACAGGCCATACCGCCAGAACTCGCCATTTTTTTCCAACACGTCGGCCAGCGTCTCGCTGTTACTGACCCCGTCTACTTCCTGCATGCGGAAAAATGGCTCCCCACTGACCAGGCGGCTTTTATGCACCAAGGGGAACGCCAGTGCTGGCAAGGCAGGGGCAATAGCCTGATAACGCTTGTCGATCTGCCGATTGGGAAACAATGATTGATACGCGGAACGGCTCTGTGGATTGGCAGAAAACAGCACCAGGCCTGCGGTGTGCCGATCGATGCGATGCAACGGCACCAGGTTCGGGTTATCCAGACGACGGATCAGCCGCCGCAGCAGGGTCTGCTCGACATACTCGCCCGTGGGCGTTACCGGCAAGAAATGCGGTTTGTCGGCCACGACCAGGTGCTCATCCACATGCACCAGGGTTTCCTGCACGAGAATCGGCTTTTCGTTAGGCACTTCACGAAAGTAATGGATGCGCAGCCCTTGGCGATAGGGCAGGTCGACCGGGATCGGTGCACCCTGAGCATCCAGCACACGGCCCCGGGCAATACGGTCAAGCCATTGTTCACGCCCGATGGCCTTGAAGTGATCACACAGGCAGTCCAGTACCGTTAACCAGGCACCTGGAGGGAGACAGACGGTGCTGGCTTGATGCTGTGCCGGATCGAATGAAGCGAAGGCCATGGGAACACCCAGAGGATAATGGCCGACCATTATCCCGCATGGCACTCAGCTCAGCCAGCCTGAACCGCTGCCGCTTCGGTGAACTCCTTGAGCCAGCGCAGTACATCGACGGCGTCCCAGCGCGTAGGGTCATACAGCGCATACAGCAACCCCTGATAACCGACCACATCCAATGGGCGGTGATAGCCAGCACGTTGAAACAAGGCTTCTATTTCAGCGAAGCAGGTGTTGAAGTGCAGTTTGTTGAAGGGTGTCTTGCCCTCAAGCACAAGCCCGTCAAGGCGCAGTTCAAGCACCGCCTCACTGACCATCTCGACCGACATGCGATTGACGGTGTACTTCAGTTGTTCGACGTTGACCATGTTTCGAGTCCTTGGGCGTAACCGCCCGCAAATACTGTATCTATATACAGCATATTGAGTGACCTGCACGCCGTCAATGACAGCGCCTCACTTACTGCAGGCCAGGCAGGTAACCGGTGCCCTTGCGAATCGTCAGGATCTGCCGGCGCTCGGCAGAGGCCGATAACCCCAGGTGCACCCAGCTGTCGAACTCCAGTATCAGTTGATCAAACGCCAGCGTGCTTTGCGCTATCAACTGCGCCAGCTCCAGCGAAGCCATGCCCGCAACACTGATGTCTGCCGCCAACCCCAACCTGTGTGTACTCTTGGGCGAGCCACCCACTGCGCGGTTGAGTGCGGGTGAACGGTAACCGCTGCTGACCAGCACGGGCCGGCCAACCAGGCTGCGCACCTGCTCCAGCGTGGCGCAAAGGCGCTTGAGATTGAGCAAAGCCTCATCGTTCGGGGTGTTATCGATACCCAGGCGACTGGCGGTCCGGGACGCGGTCATCTCGGATAGGGTGAAGTGTTTGGAAAGGTTCATGGATGCCACTCCTTTGGCTGAATAGGTCACACACGCTGCCGCTCCCGAGGCAACGGAGTAGAGTGTGAACCCGTCCAGGCCCGGTGTGCGCCAGGAAAAAGCCACCGGGAAGAAACGACATCAGCGCAGAAAGGCGACGACCTGCTCGGCATCAAAAGGCCAGTTCAACTCGGCACCGCTGTCGCAACGACGCAGCACGGGAATTCGCAGTCCATAACGCTCGACCTGCATCTCGTCCTCGGCAATATCCACCAGTTCGACCAACAGGCCATGCTCGACAAACGGCATCAACAGGGCTTCTGCCACTTCACACAAGTGACATCCCAGGGTGCCGAACAGCTGGCATTCAGGAAGCATTGACAGTTACCGATAAAAAGAATGAATGGGTATTTTAGGTCGAGGGTACAAGGCCGTCGAGGCACTTGCCCCACGCCATCCCTGACGCCTGCGATACTGATTCGAATCAAGGAGCCACGCAGCACCTGGCGCTATGCTTTTGTGTTTTTTTGCTGTTTTCGTACATGGAGTATGTTGTGTTTGCAAACCTGCTGATCATTCTGGCGTCATCGCTGGTCGTCATTGCCATCTTCCGCCGCGTACAGCTACCACCTGTGCTCGGCTATCTCTGCGTTGGCCTGTTCGTTGGCCCAACCGCGCTGGACTGGGTCAATGAAAGCGAAGAACTGCCGGACCTTGCCGAAATGGGCGTGGTATTCCTGCTGTTTTCCCTCGGCCTGGAATTTTCCCTGTCGAAAATGATGGCGCTGCGCAAAGTGGTGTTCGGCCTCGGCAGCCTGCAGGTCATTTGCTCAACGTTTGTACTGGCCGGGCTACTCGCCCTGCTCGGCATGCCGACCAACGCAGCATTGCTGCTGGGGGGTGGCCTGGCGCTGTCGTCCACCGCGATCGTCAGCAAGGAGCTGACCAGCCTCGGGGAAATTTTCAGCAGCCACGGGCAGAACGCGATCGGTGTATTGCTGTTCCAGGATGTCGTGGCGGTTCTACTGCTGACCCTGGTACCGGTGTTTGCCGGGCAAAGCGGCCAGGCGTGGTACTTCGCACTGCCACTCACGCTGGGCAAGACGGTGATCCTCTTCGTCGGCCTGCTGATGGCCAGCCGCTGGTTGCTACCCCGACTGTTCCACGAAGTGGCCAACTCTCATTCGGCGGAACTGTTCGTTCTGTTGGCGCTGGTCATCGTGCTGCTGACGGCCTGGCTGACACACCTGCTGGGCCTGTCTCCGGCACTGGGCGCGTTCCTGGCCGGCATGCTGCTGGGTGAAAGCCATTATCGCCATCAGATCGAGGCGGACATTCGCCCCTTCCGCGACATCCTGCTGGGGCTGTTTTTCGTCAGTATCGGCATGCTGATCGACCTGCAATTGTTCGCCAGCCATGGCCTGGAGATCCTCGCCTTGACCCTGGCCCTGCTGGTTATCAAGGGCGCGGTGGTGGCCGCCCTGGTTCGCGTTCGTGGCAGCGACAGCGAGACCGCATGGCGCAGCGGCCTGGCACTGGCCCAAGGCGGTGAATTCTGTTTCGCCCTCATGGCCCAGATGCAACACAACAAACTGCTGCCCGAGGCGCTCGGCGACCTGCTGCTGGCGGCAACGTTCTGCTCGATGCTGGTCACCCCCCTGCTGCTGCGCGCGGCGCCCTCTATCGCCGCACGCCTGCACCGCAAACCCAACCAGGAAGTTCAACTGGAAGAAATCGGCGCGCAAAGCGCGGCCCTGAGCGGCCACGTGCTGATTTGCGGTTATGGCCGGGTTGGCCAGTCGATCGGACGCTTCCTGCGCCAGGAGCAGCTCGCCTTCATCGCCCTGGATGACGACCCGGTACGCGTGCAGGAAGCTGCAGCGGGGGAACACAACGTCCATTACGGGGACTCACGCCGCGGCGAACTGCTGGCGGCGATCGGCCTGGACCGGGCACGCCTGCTGGTCATTGCCGTGGACAAGACAGAAGTTGCCTTGAATGTGCTCAAGGCGGCACGCCAACTGAACCGTGACGTTCCAATTCTCGTGCGTACCCGCGATGACAGCCAGCGCGAAGAACTACGCGCCGCCGGTGCCAACGCGGTGGTGCCGGAGTTGCTGGAGTCCAGCCTGATGCTGGCCTCCCATGCACTGGTCATGCTCGGCCTGCCGCAGGACCAGGTGCAAAAGCGTGTCGACGAAGTGCGCAAGACCCGCTATCGCCTGCTCCATGGCTTCTATCATGGTGCGCAGACCAGCCTGATCGACAGCGAAGGGCAACCCAAAGTGCTGCTGCACGCTGTGAGCCTGGGGGCCGACGCCTATGCCTGTGGCCGTCCGCTGGGCGAACTGGCCCTTGAGACACTGGGTGTCGAGCTGCAATCCGTACAGCGCCAGGGTAACGATTTGAAACTC
Organism: Pseudomonas defluvii; assembly: GCF_001695625.1. Classification (GTDB taxonomy): domain Bacteria; phylum Pseudomonadota; class Gammaproteobacteria; order Pseudomonadales; family Pseudomonadaceae; genus Aquipseudomonas; species Aquipseudomonas defluvii. Next base: position 15,234 of record NZ_MBPN01000093.1, on the reverse strand, counting down.
GATGCCAGTACCTGCCTGCATGCGGGCGACGCCGTGGTGCTCAGCGGCCCGCTGGAAGCGATAGAAGCCTGCGAATCACTGCTGCTGGGCGGTCGCTAGTCGGCCTCAGTCCTGACTGGTGGCGCCGATCTTGTGGATCGACAAATCGGCGCCGTAATACTCCTGCTCCTGACTCAGGCGCAAGCCATGCACACGCTTGATCACACCGTACACGCTGAAACCACCAGCCAGTGCCACCAGCACACCCGCCAGGCTGCCAATCAACTGGCTGATCAGGCTGACACCGCCCAGTCCACCCAAGGCACTCTGGCCAAAAATGCCACAGGCAATACCGCCCCAGACCCCGCAGACGCCGTGCAATGGCCAAACCCCCAATACATCATCAAGCTTCCAGCGGTTCTGCGCCGCGGTAAAACACCAGACAAACAGCGCACCGGCAATTGCACCGGTTGCCAGCGCACCAACGGGGTGCATGAGGTCCGAACCGGCACAGACAGCCACCAACCCGGCAAGCGGTCCGTTGTGCAGAAAACCAGGGTCGTTACGCCCCACCAGCAGCGCTGCCAACGTTCCACCGACCATCGCCATCAGCGAGTTGACCGCCACCAGGCCACTGACGGCCTGCAAGGTCTGCGCACTCATGACGTTGAAGCCAAACCAGCCGACGATCAGAATCCACGAGCCCAAGGCCAGGAACGGGATGTTGGAAGGTGCAAAAGCCACCAGGCGTCCCTCCCGGTAACGACCATTGCGCGGCCCCAGCAGCAACACTGCGGCCAACGCCAGCCAACCGCCCATGGCATGCACCACCACAGAGCCGGCAAAGTCATGGAAGCCAGCCCCGAAACGCGCCTGCAACCAGGCCTGGACACCGAAATTGCCGTTCCAGACAACCCCCTCGAAAAAGGGATAGACAAAGGCAACGATCAGCGCAGTGGCACACAACTGCGGCACAAAGCGTGCACGCTCGGCGATACCACCGGAAATAATCGCCGGGATCGCTGCCGCGAAGGTCAGCAGAAAGAAGAACTTTACCAATCCATAGCCATGATCGGCACCCAGCGTGGCGGCCGGATGCATGAAGCTGACACCATAGGAAATCCAGTAACCCACGAAGAAATAGGCCAAGGTCGAAATGGCGAAGTCACTGAGGATCTTCGACAAGGCGTTGACCTGATTCTTGTGCCGCACAGTTCCCACCTCAAGGAAGGCGAAACCGGCATGCATGGCCAGGACCATCACGGCCCCCAGCAAGATGAACAAGGTGTTGGAGCCATGAACCAGTGTGTCCACGGCGCTTTGCAAGTTTTCCATGTAAAGGCAGGCCTGCAAGGGGAGAAAAAGCACCAAAGCAGTTCGCACACCCCTTGCGACGCCCCGATTTGGCGCACCCACAAGGCCGAACGCACTACCTGCTTGAGTTTTTTCTGGGGTTTGTCTTGGATTGGGTTAAGGTTTATCCACCAGCCTCGGGCCTTACGCCCACATTCAGCGCAAGAACGAGCCCGGATGCACCACAGCACAGCAAAAGCTGTACCAGTGAACCTTTGATAGCGCTGCACACTCGAACTATTCACATGCCTCTGAGGGAAACGCCCATGACCAGCAAAATGGCAAAGAATGCTCAAGAAACCCTGATGGCCGATTTCCAGACCCTGGTGCGTGACACCGAAAAACTGCTGGAACATACCGCGACACTGGCCGGCGACCAGGCGGATGAACTGCGCACCCAAATCCACGACAGCCTGCTGCGCGCCCGAGAAACCCTGAAATTGACCGAAGACTCTCTGCGCGAGCGCGGTCAGGCAGCCTTGGGCGCCACCGAGGAGTATGTACAAAGCAACCCATGGCGCTCGGTGGGTATCGCGGCGGGTGTCGGCCTCCTGATTGGCCTACTGGCCAGCCGTCGCTGAGGCCCTGCGGTATGGAAACCGAAACAACCAACAACGGGCCGTCTTCCCGACGGCTCGGTGCCGCCGTCCTGGGCCTGCTGCACGGCCATGTGGAACTGTTCGGTATCGAGCTGCAGGAACAGAAAACGCGAAGCCTAGGCCTGCTGCTGCTGGCCGGGCTGGCCTTGGTGTTCACCCTGCTGCTGCTGGGCGCATTGTCCGTGCTGGTACTGATCCTGCTCTGGGACAGCTACCGACTGGCCGGGATCATTGGCCTGTGCGTGTTCCATGGATTGGCGGCGCTGTTTTGCGGTTTGCGCCTGAAGGCGCTGATATCCGACGAGACCTCCCCCTTCAGTGCAACCCTTGAAGAACTGGCCAAAGACCGGGAGCGCCTGTTGCCATGAGCCTGTCCCAGCTACCCCACAAACCTAACCGCCATGACCTGCGCAAGGCGCTGGTGCGCTTGCAAATGGAAATGCACCGCCAGGAAATCCGCCAGGCCTCGGGTGAGCTGCTCGAGCCACTGAATCGCCTGAAAAAAATGACGGGCAACCTGCAGGATGGCCTGGGTATCAAACACGCGCCGCTCTGGGGGCTGGGCGCCGTTGTCGCCTTGGGTTTCCTCACCGGCAAGGGCGCCAGAAGCGGCAATCTTGCTCGCCTGATTCGCCTGGGCAGCAGCCTGATTCCCTTGATCAGGGTATTCATGCAGCCCCCCTCTGGCAGACCCTGAGCAAACTGGCTGCATTCTTGCAGCGTCGGCCAGCAGGCCTTGCACTGGCAAGGCCTCGTTGCCAACCCACTTCACCTGAGGAGCCGCCGTGTTCGACGGGCAACCGCTCGCCTGCTTTCAGCCCTTCATCGATACTGCCACAGGCCGTATCGCCGGCGTGGAAGCCCTTGGACGCTTGCGCCAAGCCGACGGCTCGCTGCAGAGCGTCGGCGCGCTGTTCAACGATCCTTCACTGCCCATAGACAACCTGCGCGAACTTGATCGACAACTGCGTCAGCATGCCCTGCGACAGTTCCATCTTGCCCCTGAGGACTGGTTTCTCAGCCTGAATATCTCCCCACGCTGGGTCAGTGAGCTGGCGACCGGGCAACCACTGCCAAGCTTGATGCAGTTAGAAAAAGAGGGCATCGATCCACAGCGGGTGGTCTTCGAGATCACCGAACTCAGTGGTGACCCGCAACGCCTGGCCGAGGTGGTCAAGCGCTATCGCCAAGCCGGAGCACGGATCGCCATTGATGATTTCGGTGCTGGCTACTCCCAATTGGACCGGGTGCTGGCGCTGCAGCCCGACATCCTCAAACTGGACATGCGCCTGTTTCAGGCCGCCGCTAGGGGCGGGCCCAGTAGCGAAGTGGTAAAAGCCCTCGCGCAGATGGCGGAAAAAACCGGCTGCTGGATCATCGCCGAAGGGGTCGAGACTGAAGCGGAGCTGAACTTCGCGCTCGAGTGCGGTGCACGCTTCGTCCAAGGGTTTCTGTTTGCACAGGCCGAACTCGAATTCTTCCCGGCCGAGGCTTTTGTCGAACGTTTTGCTCATCTGCGCCAACAGTACGTCCATGGCAAGCTTGACGAGCGCAAACGCTTGATGGACATGCGCCGCAAGCTGAGCACCCTGATGCCACAACTGCACGCCTGGGCCATGGCGAAGGCACCGCTCAAGCAGCTGCCACAGCTGGACGCCTATCCCTGGGTATTACGCTTTTTTCAATGTGACCGCCATGGTACCCAACTGACCCCGAATCTGGAGTGGCGGGAGCGTCGCTGGCATAGCGATGCCAGCTATCTGGGCCACAACTGGTCATGGCGCCCCTACTTCTATCAACTGCTCGCCGAAGGCTGGGAAGAACGTCGACTGATCCTCTCGACCACCTACCGCGATGCCACCAGCAACCAGTATTGCCTGACGGCAGGACAGTTTTTCGATGAAGGTCGACGCTTGTTGTTGATCGATGTCGACGCTGCCGGGTTGTAAGGCTTGCAGCCGAGCGCTCGACACAGGAAGCTAGGGCATGACTGCCTTGCACCTGACCTGGAGAAATGGCCTTGGATTGGCACACCCTGCTTACCCGCGAACGCCTTGGTAAAACCCTGCACAGCCCCGAAGAGCTCGGGCGTAGCCCGTTCCACAAAGACCATGACCGCATCATCTTCTCCGGCGCCTTCCGCCGCCTGGGGCGCAAGACCCAGGTCCACCCGGTGTCAAGCAACGACCATATCCACACCCGCCTGACCCACTCCCTGGAAGTCAGTTGCGTGGGCCGCTCACTGGGCATGCGCGTCGGCGAAACCCTGCGCGATAGCCTGCCCCAATGGTGTGAACCCAGTGACCTGGGCATGGTGGTTCAGTCGGCCTGCCTGGCCCATGACATTGGTAATCCACCGTTCGGCCATTCTGGCGAAGACGCCATACGCCACTGGTTTCAGCAAGCGGCCGGGCGCGGCTGGCTGGATGCAATGAGCGACGCCGAGCGTGCCGACTTCCTCAACTTTGAAGGCAATGCCCAGGGCTTTCGCGTGCTGACACAACTGGAATACCACCAGTTCGATGGCGGCACCCGTTTGACCTATGCAACGCTGGGCACCTACCTGAAATACCCGTGGACCGCGCGCCATGCCGACGCGCTTGGCTACAAGAAGCACAAGTTCGGCTGTTATCAGAGCGAACTGCCGCTGCTTGAGCAGATCGCCCGAAAGCTGGGCCTGCCGCAACTGGAAGAACAGCGCTGGGCGCGCCATCCACTGGTCTACCTGATGGAGGCAGCAGACGACATCTGCTATGCCCTCATCGACCTTGAAGACGGCCTTGAGATGGAGCTACTGGACTATGCCGAAGTCGAGTCGCTGTTGCTTGGCCTGGTCGGCGATGACCTACCGGAAACCTACCGCCAGCTCGGCCCCGCGGATTCGCGTCGACGCAAACTGGCGATCCTGCGCGGCAAGGCCATCGAGCACCTCACCAACGCCGCGGCCCGCGCCTTTGTCGAGCAGCAACCCGCGCTGCTCGCCGGCACACTGCAGGGGGATCTGGTCGAACATATGCACGGCCCGGCCAAACGTTGCGTACTCCAGGCCAAGGACATGGCGCGCAAAAAAATCTTTCAGGACAAACGCAAGACACTGCATGAAATCGGCGCCTACACCACACTGGAAATTCTCCTCAACTCGTTCTGTGGTGCGGCCCTGGAACAGCATGGTGGGCGCACGCTCTCGTTCAAGCACCGCCGCATTCTCGACCTGCTCGGCAACAATGCGCCGAACCCGGCAGGCTCCCTGCACAACTCATTCATGCGCATGATCGACTTCATCGCCGGGATGACCGACAGCTATGCCAGCGAGATGGCGCGCGAAATGACCGGGCGTTCGAGCCTGGTCTGAGCCGACGCCCGCCCACAAGAGTCCTGCCCGTCAGGACTCTTGTACAGCAGAAGCTTACATACCAAATTAACTCGCTCTGTAAGAAACAACCTACAAATACAACAAACAACTTAAACAGTTCGTAAAACGCGCAACAAATTGATTAAAAAACAGCATTGACACAACAAGTATCGAGCTAAACGCGTAGTCCTACACTGTTTAAATTGTAGGAATTATCCCATATTGGCCACTCTCCCCCCTGTATGCCTGCGCACCGCTCTACATCTGAGCTAAGGTGCGCCCTCCTATTGGTTCCCACCGGAAGAGGCCTATGTATTCTGTTTTTATTGTTGATGATCACCCGGTCATACGTTTAGCCGTGCGCATGCTGTTGGAGAATGAAGGCTACCAGGTAGCCGGCGAATCGGATAACGGCGTAGATGCCATGCAAATGGTTCGAGAATGCCAGCCAGACCTTATTATTCTGGACATCAGCATCCCGAAACTCGACGGGCTGGAAGTGCTTTCACGCTTTCATGCCATGTCGCTCCCCTTCAAGATACTGGTGCTGACGGCCCAGTCCCCAACACTGTTTGCCATGCGCTGCATGCAGTCGGGCGCCAGCGGGTATGTGTGCAAGCAAGAAGACCTCAGCGAACTGCTCAGCGCCATAAAAGCGGTACTTTCGGGATACAACTACTTCCCTAGCCAAGCTCTTACTCACGCCCGGGATGCTGAAAACACCAACAACGAGATTGATCTCTTCAAACACGTCAATGACCGGGAACTTATGGTGCTGCAACTCTTTGCCCAAGGCAGGAGTAACAAGGAAATTGCCAAAGGCATGTTTCTCAGTAACAAGACCGTGAGCACTTACAAGAAGCGCCTGATGCAAAAGCTCAGGGCAAACTCGCTGGTGGAATTGATTGAAATGGCAAAACGCAATGCACTGGTATGAAGAGCGCCATGGTGAAGCACTTCACTGCCGCATGCCTGCTGGCGATATCCGCCTGTACCTGGCACTCGGCAATGGCCGAGGTCGACCAACCGGGTCAGTATGCCCTGCTTAGCCGCTCGGGCCCGGTTCGGATCAACATCACCCTGACACCAGAGCAGACGGAATGGCTCAATGACAAGCACGAACTGATACTGGGTACCTCAGCGCCGGATTACCCCCCGTTCGACATGACCGCCAGCGGCCGTGACTACGAGGGCCTGACGGCGGACTACGCCGGCTTGCTGAGCAATACGCTCGATATCCCGATTCGCGTCGAACGTTTCGCCAACCGAGAGGATGCCGTTCGCGCACTGACCGAGGGCAGGATCGATCTGCTGGGCAGCGCCAACGGCTACGAGGCCGGCGCCCAGGGCGTCGTACTCTCACACCCCTACGCGATTGATCAACCGGTACTGGTCACCCGCGAAGACGAGAGCAGGCCGCTCAACACCGGCCTGGCCAATCTGCGCTTGAGCATGGTTTACCATTACTTGCCACTGGACGAGGTACGCACCACCTACCCCAAAGCGACCACCCACACCTACGTGTCCTACCAGCACGCACTCAATGCCGTGGCGTTCGATCAGGCCGATGTTTTTCTCGGCGATACCATCTCGACACACTACATGATCAACCAGGGCTACTTGCAGAACGTCAAGATGGCCAACTTCGGCAAACACGAACCCGTGGGCTTCAGCTTTGCCCTGCGCAGCGACAACCAGATGCTGCTGGGGATGGTCAACACGACACTCAGTGCGGTATCCAGCGCCACACGGGAGCGCATCTTCCAGCGCTGGAGCGCGGGCAGCGGGGTCTTGCTGAGCGACCGCAAACTGCAATTGTCCAAGCGTGAAGAACGCTGGCTGGGTGAACATCCCGTGGTGCGCGTGGTGGTCAACGAAAACGCTGCACCACTGACCTTCTTTGACAGTTCCGGCAATTTTCGCGGCATCGCCGCCGACCTGCTCGAACTGATTCGCTTGCGCACAGGGCTGCGCTTCGAGGTGCAACGCACCACGGGCATCAGCGACATGATCCACCGTATCGACAACAACAATGCCGATGTGATCGCCGCCATTTCGCCCAGCGCCGAGCGCGATGCCACACTCGCGATCAGTCGGCCCTACCTGGAAAACTCCTATGTTCTGGTGACGCGCAAGGGATCGGATCAGCCAACCAGCCTGGAGCAATTGCAAGGCAAGCGGGTAGCACTGACCCGAGGCAGCACGGTCATCAACCTGCTGCGCCAACGTTTTCCAACGATTCAACTGGTCGAGACAGAAAGCACCTCAACGTCAACCTCGCTGCTCGCCCAAGGCCAGGTGGACGGTACGATCACGGCATTGATCAATGCCAATTTCAGCATGGCCTCCGAGCCGGATCTGATCATTCGCTCGACGGTCGGCGCCGAGCCGTCAAACTTTTCGATGGCCACGGCCAAAGGCGCCCAGGAACTCAGTTCGATTCTCGACAAGGCCTTGCTGAGCATCACCCCCGAAGAGCTGGGCGTCATCAACAGCCGCTGGCGTGGCTACAGCGCCGGTGGTGACTCGTACTGGCGCAATCATCAGCGCCTGATCGTGCAGATCATTCTCGGTACCGCTGCGCTACTGCTGCTATCGCTGGCCTGGAACGCCTGGATGCGTCGGCAGATCAAACAGCGTGAAGCGGCTGAGCGCGCCCTCAACGACCAGTTGGCCTTCATGCGTGCAATGGTCAACGGCACCCCACACCCCATCTATGTCCGGGATCGCCAGGGGCTGCTGCAAACCTGCAACGAAAGCTACCTGGAGGCGCTTGAGGCCAAAGCGGAAGCGGTGCTCGGCAAGCCGGTGCCATCCGGCGGAAAAGGTGGAAAGCGCCAGGCGCGAAAGATCCATGCGGACTACGAGATGGTCATGAAGCAGGGTACACCGCTGATCGGCGATCGGCCCCTGCTGCTCAAGGACCGGCAATTGACCATCTATCACTGGATCCTGCCGTACCGCGACTCGCTAGGTGAGGTTCAGGGCATCATTGGCGGCTGGATCGACATCAGCGAACGCCGCCAACTGATCGAAGACCTGCGCCTGGCGAAGAAACAGGCCGACGAGGCCAACCGTGCCAAGAGCACCTTCCTGGCCACCATGAGCCATGAAATCCGTACCCCCATGAATGCGGTGATCGGCATGCTTGAACTGGCGCTCAAACGCGCCGAAAAGGGTCAGCTCGACCAACTGGCCATCGAAGTCGCACACAACTCGGCGACCGACCTGCTGGCATTGATTGGTGACATTCTGGACATTGCCCGCATCGAATCCGGCCACCTGAGCCTGGCGCCGGAGCGCGTCAATCTGGCCGAACTGGTGGAGTCAGTAGGACGGGTGTTCGACGGGCTGGCTCGTCAGAAAGGCCTGCACCTGAACATGGACATCGCCATCAATGCTCAACGCGATGTATTGCTCGACCCGCTTCGCTTCAAGCAGATCCTGTCCAACCTGGTCAGCAACGCCATCAAGTTTACCGAACGTGGCCATGTCACTGTACATGTGTCCCTGTACCCGAACCCGGGTGCCAGCGGGCTGACCCTGGAAATGTCGGTGCAAGACACCGGCATCGGCATCAGCCAAAGCGACCAGCAACGCCTGTTCCATCCCTTTGCCCAAGTCTCCCCCGAGAGCCAGTTAGCCCGCAGTGGCACCGGCCTGGGGCTGGTGATAAGTCGCAACCTGTGTGAAATGATGGGTGGCCGGCTGATCCTTCACAGTCAACCGGGGCACGGTACCGATGTTCAGGTCAGCATGCCGCTGACCGGGCTTGAGGCCTGCACCGAAACCCAGGCACCGGAACCGGAAACACCCGCAGTGCCGGCGGAACTGAGCGTACTGGTCGTCGACGATCACCCGGCCAACCTGTTGTTGATGGCTCAGCAACTGGATTATCTGGGCGTGCGCCATACCAGCGCCGAGGACGGCCTGAGCGGGCTGCACGCCTGGAAGCAGGGGCATTTCGATGTACTTATCATCGATTGCAACATGCCGCGAATGAACGGCTACCAGCTTGCCCAGGCCATTCGCGAGCATGAGCAGCAACACGGGCTGACTCGCTGCACCCTGTGGGGTTACACCGCCAACGCCCAGCCAGAGGCTCGTGGGCAGTGCCTGCAGGCCGGCATGGATGACTGCCTGCTCAAACCGATCAGCCTCAGAGCCCTTGGCCAGCGCCTGGCACAAGCACCGCTGCTGCCCCATGCGCCACACGTGGCACACGTCGCCGAACTGGACCTTGAGCGCCTGGAACCTGTGGTAGGTAGCTCTCGCAGCGATCTGCGCCGCCTGCTCGAACAACTGCTGCAAAGCAATCAGCGCGACCGGCAGACATTGCTGGAGCTCGACACACAGGGGTCGCCAGAAGCCTTGATGGACCATGCCCACAAGGTACTTGGGGCGGCACGCATCGTTCAGGCATCAGCCTTGATGGACGCCTGCGAACAGTTGCAGCACGCGTGCAGCAAAAATGCCCAGGAACCGGTAATCCGGCGTCGGCGCCAACGGCTGTTGCGGGAAATGCAGACGTTCGAACTGGCCTTGCAGGAAAAAATTACAGAGCTGAGCGCTGTAACAAGCCTGCAGGAGGAGTGAGGAGAAAGCAAAACAAGGCAGGCAAAACTGAAAACGGCAGCCCTGAGGCTGCCGTTTCACTGGATATCAAGCAACCGGATTGATTTCGTTTTCCGGGTACCAGGCATCGAGCAGCGGGCTGAGCTCGATCTTGGTCAGCTCGTTGCGAGCCTTCAACCAAGCCTCGACAGCAGCGCGTTGCGCTTCAGTCACCGAGCCGCGCTTGGCCGAGCAGACCAGGCCGAAGTCATCGCCGCCGACATAGTCCAGGCCGTTGGCATCCATGGCTTCTACAAGAAAGGCATCGAGGAAGGCATCGACAGCTTCTTCGGTCAGATCTTCCTTGAACTCCAGGTTCAGTTCGAAGCCCAGCTCCTGGAATTCACCCACGCAGAGCTTTTTACGCAAACGGCGGGAACGGTTGGTCGCCATGAAACAATCCTCTTAAGTAATAACGCGCCGCACTCTATCAGTTTTGCCTCCCCGGTGCCCGATTAAAACGCCACGGCAGGAAAACCGACTGCCATGAACAGCAGGCTTTCAAGTCAAAACCAAGGTCGATGAAGCCGCCCATCGCTGCGCAGCTTGGGGCATAATGCACGCACTATTTTTGTCATACCGGGGCGTCCATCTTATATCGCCTCGTTTTTTTCACCCCTCGCTCGCAGGGTTCTACCTCAGATGATCAAATCACTACGCCCTCTTCTTGTTGCCGGCCTTTTACTGCCACTGGCATTGCCAAGCCATGCGGCTGCCGTCAACACGACCCTTTCGCCGAAAGTCGAACAGGCCCTGAAGACCAACAAACTGCAGGAATCGGCCCTGTCGCTGGTGATGCTGCCGCTCAATGGCCCCGGAACGCCTACCGTGTTCAATGCCGATGTCTCGGTCAACCCGGCCTCGACCATGAAACTGGTCACCACCTATGCCGCACTGGAGATGCTCGGCCCCACCCATCAGTGGAAAACCGAGTTCTACAGTGACGGCCCGCTGAGCAACGGGGTGCTGCAAGGCAACCTGTACCTCAAGGGTGGCGGCGATCCCAAGCTGAACATGGAAAAACTCTGGCTGCTGATGCGTGACCTTCGCGCCAATGGCGTTCAACGCATTACCGGCGACCTTGTGCTCGACCGCAGCCATTTCGTCCAACCCCAACTGCCCCAGTTCAATGACGACGGCGGCGATGAGAACAAGCCGTTTCTAGTCAAGCCCGACGCGTTGATGATCAACCTCAAGGCCCTGCGTTTCGTTGCCCGTAACGATGGCGGCAAAGTGCTGGTGTCGGTCGAACCACCGATCGCCACCATCCACATCGACAATCAGGTCAAGGCCGTAGCCGGCAAGCAGTGCACGGGCGATGTGCGCTACAACCCGATAACACGGGCCGATGGCATCACCGTGGTCGTCAGTGGTCAATTGGGCGAAGGTTGCAATTCTCAAACCTACCTCTCCCTGCTTGATCACCCCACCTATGCCGCCGGCGCAGTGCGGGCAATCTGGAACGAGCTGGGCGGCAGCATCGACGGCCGCGACCGGGTCGACGCCCTGCCGAAGAATGCCCGCCTTCTGGCTCGGGCATTCTCCCCGGACCTGGTCGAGATCATTCGTGATATCAACAAGTACAGCAACAACACCATGGCCCAACAGCTGTTCCTCAGCCTGGGCGCGCAATACCGCACCGACGCCGATGGCGATGATGCGCGCGCAGCTCAACGCGTGGTCCGTCAGTGGTTGGCGAAAAAGGGCATTACTGCGCCGCACCTGATCATGGAAAACGGCTCAGGCCTGTCGCGTGCCGAACGGATCAGCGCGCGCGAAATGGCGACGCTGCTGCAAGCCGCCTGGAAGAGCCCCTATGCCGCCGAGTTCATCAGTTCGATGCCGCTGACCGGCATGGATGGCACCATGCGCAAGCGCCTCAAGCGCACCGCCATGGCCGGCGAAGCCCACATCAAGACCGGTACCCTGAACACCGTACGCGCCATTGCGGGCTACAGCCGCGACAGCAACGGCAATACGTGGGCCGTGGTAGCGATCCTCAACGACCCAAAACCTTGGGGCGCTTCGGCGATTCTTGACCAGGTGCTGCTGGACCTGTATCGCCAACCCAAGCTGGTGAACAGCACAGCGGCCGTACAACCCTGAGGCCAAGGGCCTAACAGGGACAGATAGGCACCGAAGGCTGTACAGGTAGCGCACCTGGACAGCCTTCGGCGGTTTTGGGGCACCCTCACCGAGGGTTGATAACCACGGCGTTGAGCACCCCACATCAAACGGACTCAGCGTGCCTGAATCTTCCAGGCACGGTGGATCTTGCTGTTGCGTGCAAAGTCCGGGTCCAGTGTCTGGGCGCTGATTTCCTCTACGGCATACCGCTCGCTCAGACGCTCATCCAGCTGGAACTTGCGGAAGTTGTTCGAGAAGTACAACACACCGCCCGGCGCCAGCCGTGCAACCGCCAGGTCCAGCAGCTCGACATGGTCACGCTGAACGTCGAATACACCTTCCATCCGCTTGGAGTTGGAGAAGGTTGGCGGGTCGATGAAGATCAGATCGTACTCGTCGCGACACGCCTGCAACCAGGCCATCACATCGCCCTGCTCCAGGCGGTTCTTGTCCGAGAAGCCGTTGAGCGAGAAATTGCGCCGCGCCCAATCCAGATAGGTGCGTGATAGGTCGACACTCATGGTGCTGCGCGCACCGCCCTTGGCCGCATGCACGCTGGCCGTGGCGGTGTAGCAGAACAGGTTGAGGAAACGCTTGCCGGCTGCTTCACGCTGGATGCGCATCCGCATCGGGCGATGGTCGAGGAACAGGCCGGTGTCCAGGTAGTCAGTCAGGTTGACCAGCAGCTTCACCCCGCCCTCATTGACTTCAGTGAACTGCCCCTGAGTGTTCTGCCGTTCGTACTGGCGAGTACCGGACTGCCGCTCGCGGCGCTTGACCACCACACGGCTCTGATCGATACCGAGGGCTTGAGGAATGGCCGCCAAGGCGTCGAACAAACGCGCCTGCGCCTTTTCCGGATCGATCGAACGGGGTGCCGCGTACTCCTGCACATGCACCCAATCCTGATAAAGATCGATGGCCAGTGCGTATTCCGGCATATCGGCATCATAAAGGCGGTAGCAACTGATGTTCTCGCGCTTGGCCCACTTGCCCAGTTGCTTGAGGTTCTTCTGCAGACGGTTGGCGAACATCTGCCCGCCTTCACTCAGGCGTGCAGGTTCGCTGGCCGATGCGGCGGTCGGTTGCGCGGCGTCATTGCCATCGCGCTCAGGCTGACGACGCTCGCCCGTGACGAACTGATCCGGTTGTACCTTGATCAACAGCAGCTTGCACGGCAACGCGCCGTTCCAGAAGGCATACTGCTTGTGGCTGCGGATACCCATGCGCTTGCCCAGGTCCGGCGCACCGGTGAACACCGCCGCCTCCCAGTTCAGGCAGGCCTGACGCAGGCGCTCGCCCAGATTCTGGTAAAGGTAGAGCAGGCTGGCTTCATCACCCAGACGCTCGCCGTAAGGCGGGTTACAGATGACCAGGCCTTTCTGATTCTGGTCTGGACGCGGCTCGAACGAACCCACCTCGCCCTGATAAATCTTCACCCAATCGCTCAGCCCTGCGCGCTCGACGTTATTGCGCCCCGGCTGAATCAGTCGCGGATCGGCTTCATAGCCACGAATCCACAGCGGTGGTCGCGCCAGGCCAGCCTCGGCACGCGCCAGGGCTTCGTCATGCAGCTTGCGCCACAGGGCCGGGACGTGGCCCAGCCAGGCACTGAAACCCCAGCGCTCGCGCTTGAGATTCGGGGCAATGTCGGCAGCGATCATTGCCGCTTCGACCAGGAAGGTACCAACACCACACATAGGGTCGGCCAGCGCGCCGCCTTCAGCGGCAATGCGCGGCCAACCGGCACGGATCAACACCGCAGCGGCAAGGTTTTCCTTCAGTGGCGCAGCACCTTGCTGCAAACGATAACCACGCTGGTGCAGGCTGTGCCCGGACAGGTCCAGCGATAGAATCGCTTCACCGCGGTCCAGGCGCAGGTGAACACGCAGGTCCGGGTTGAGCTTGTCGACCGATGGGCGCTCACCACTTGAAGTGCGCAGCTTGTCGACGATGGCGTCCTTGACCTTGAGGGCACCGAAGTGAGTATTGTCGATACCCGAGCCATGACCGCTGAACTCAACGGCCAGTGTCCCGGCGGCATCCAGATGATCGGCCCACTCGACGTCATGCACGCCGTAGTACAGGTCATCGGCGTTCTTCATCGAGAAGCGCTTGAGCACCAACAGCACGCGGTTACCCAGGCGCGACCAGAGGCACAGGCGATAGGCGGTTTCCATGTCGGCCACGCCGCGAATGGCGGAAGTGTGCTCGCGCACCTCTTCAAGGCCAAGCCCGCGCGCCTCCTCGGCTAGCAGGCCTTCCAGGCCCTTGGGGCAGGTTAGGTAAAGTTCGAAACGGTCCGACATGAGTTTTCCAAGCCTTGAGCAATAAGTGAAAGGGCAAGCGCATCGCCCTTTCGATGTTTGATCGAACGCCCTTCCATCAAGCATTCGAGTGGTACCCGAGCGGGGTACCGGACCACCCGGAAGAACAGACCCTTGCATGCGACAACGCAGCACTGATCACCGGGCAGAGTGAAAATATCCGTTACAAAAGAATAGTGATGACCCTTCGTCGTTTTCTTGGTTCAACTGAAGGTGACCTTCAGCACTGGCCAAATGACGCCATCTACGGGCAAAGCCTGATAATAGCGGCCTTTTCCGAGAATCCATCGCAGTAGCAATTTTTTACTTATCCTTGTGACCCTATGAAAGGTTACGTCCTTATGACAAATCGATCATTCACAGTGTGTCGTGCATTGGTTAGAAATCAAACTATGTTGTCACCGCAACGGGGCAACACTTACTGCTCGCCACGCCGGCAGCGAGCGCACACCGGCAGAACGATTCTGCCCGGCCTCAGACGAGGCCGACGGGACATTACAGTCAACAAGTGAGGGCAACACCCTATGAGAAGACTTAAGCGTGATCCGTTGGAACGAGCATTTTCACGTGGCTACCAATATGGGGTCACCGGCAAATCCCGCGAGCTTTGCCCTTTTACTCTACCGTCGGTTCGCCAAGCCTGGATCAACGGCTGGCGTGAAGGACGAGGCGACAACTGGGACGGTATGACCGGCACTGCGGGTATCCACAGACTCAACGAACTTCACGCCGTTGGCTGAACGAGGATCGAATTCGATTAACCATGCCAGCCCTATCCGGGCGGCGGGCTAAGGCCCAAGGGCCCCTGACGGGGCCCTTTTTTATGCCTGCGGTTCAGCGGCCTGGTAACGCGGCAATCGCGTCTACTGCTTCGCGAATCAGC
>NZ_MBPN01000092.1 GCF_001695625.1 Pseudomonas defluvii | reverse complement strand
AAAAGTGCCTGAGTTTGATCGTCCTTACCCCCTGACGATCGTTGTTTCGCACAATAAAAAACAGCCACACCTTCACCCAAGGAGTTAACCACGGTGAGCATTGCTTTACGATTCACACCGCTATTCGTTGCACTGACTGCAATGATGCCTTTCACAGCCCAAGCAGACGACGAACCCGCTGAAGGTTTCATCGAAGGCTCCAGCCTCAAATTGCTTAGCCGTAACTACTACATGAATCGCAACCAGCTCTCGCAAGGCCAGCGCGATAACAAGGAGTGGGGCCAGGGCTTCATTGGCAAGTTTGAGTCGGGCTACACGCAAGGCCCACTCGGCTTCGGCCTTGATGCGCATGCCATGCTCGGCCTGAAACTCGATGGCGGTGGCGGTACCGGCAACTCCAGCATCCTGCCGGTCAGCAGTACCAGCAAAGAAGGTTACGAGTACGGCAAGGCTCCGGATTCCTTCTCGACCGCAGGGGCGGCGCTCAAGCTCAAGGCCTTCGACACCGAGCTCAAGGCCGGCGACCTGTTCCTGAACAATCCGGTGATCGCCGGGGGCGAAAGCCGCATGTTGCCGCAGACCTTTCGCGGGGTCAGCCTGACCAACAACAGCCTCGACGGCCTGATGTTCGACGCCGGCCAGGCTAGCTTCACCAAGCTCTACAACCAAAGCGGGCACAGCCGCATCGGCACCTCTTATGGCGAACTGCCAGACGACCGCGAAAGCCGCCACCTGAACTGGGCCGGGGTAGCCTGGAGTTCGATTCCGAACCTCACCGCCAGCCTGTATGCCGCGGAACTCAAGGACATCTGGAACCAGTATTACGCCGACCTCGACTACACCTATCAGGTGAACGATCTGGTCAGCCTCAACCCGGGCGTGCATTTCTATCACACCCAGGACACGGGCGATGCGCTGCTGGGCAACATCGACAACAACACTTACAGCCTGCACTTCACCGTCGGTATCGGTTTTCATGCGATCACCGCGGTGTATCAGCGCGTCAACGGCAACACCCCGTTCGACTACATCACCCAGGGCGACAGCATCTACCTGGACAACTCGCAGATCTACTCGGACTTCAACGGCCCCAACGAGCGCTCCTGGAAGCTCAAGTACGCGTATGACTTCGCGGGCCTTGACGTACCCGGCCTGACGTCGGTGGTGTCCTACTCACACGGTGAGTTGGACCTGACCAAAGTCGACCCGAACAGCGCAGGCTACGGCGAAACCTGGTACAACCCCGATGGCAAGAACGCGCAGCACTGGGAACGCGACATCGACCTGCAGTACGTGTTCCAGGAAGGCAACCTCAAGGACCTTTCCGTCCTGCTGCGCTGGGCCGCCCACCGGGGTAGCCAGGGCTATTCGCAGGTGGATAACAACGTCGATGAATACCGTGTGATCGTCGAGTATCCGCTGAACATTTTCTAACCTGCGGCATCGCAGGCGAGCCAGTCATGCCTTCGGGGCTGCAAGAGCCTTGTTGGAGCAGGCTTGCCTGCGATGGGAGCGTTCGGGCGCCAGCACGTACACAGCGCCCGTATCGCAGGCACAACCTGCACCTGCAGAGATCTCCGCACCAAAAGACACCCGCCGTTCATCTGTTGAACCTGACAAGGTAGCGACATGCATAACCTTAGATCTTGTCCGACAATACACACACCCCTAAAATACGCCGCCGCGCACCCTCCGTGCACTCCCTCTTGCTCATGACCTATGGTCAAACACTGGCAACCATGACTTCGCGCACCCGGCCTCAACGCTCTGCCCTGTACCGAAGCCATCCGGAACTGGTTCTTAACCTGGGCAGTTGCCTGACGGTTCTGGCAATCGTTGCTATCGTCACGTTCCTGTTGATGCGCGAACGTACCAACGTCGAGCAGGCCGCCGTTCGCTCGGCACGCAACATCGTGCAGTTGATCGACACCGACATTGTGCGCAACGTGGAACTCTACAACCTGTCCTTGCGAGGCCTGATCTGGGCGGCACAGCGCCCGGAGCTGTTGACGATTCCGCCTGAACTGCGCCACCAGGTGCTGTTCAACCAGGCCTTCAGTGTGCCATTGCGCGGCGACATCCTTTGGCTCGACAGTAATGGCGATGTGGTCGCCGATTCCTCCAGTACGACACCACGCAGCGCCAATTTTGCCGACAGCAAGGTATTCCAGGATCACCGGGCAAACCCTGGCCTGGGCCTGCTGATCAGCCAACCGTTCAAAGCGCGGCTTGGCGACCTGGACTGGTGCATTGGCTTTAGCCGCAGGATCTCGGACATTCATGGCGGATTTGCTGGCGTCGCTGCCGGTGCATTGCGCCTGTCGTACTTCGACGAGCTGTTCCAGCGCCTGGACATCGGCCAGGAAGGCAGCATCAACCTGATCAATACCAACGGCGTACTGCTTGCCCGGCACTCGGCGGTGGACAACCGCCAGTTGGTGGGCAAGGACTTCAGCCAGGAGCCGAACTTCCAGCGCGCCATGCAAGAAGGCAAAGGCAGCTTTAGCGCAGCCTCGTCACTGGATGGCAAAGAACGTCTGTTCACCTTTTCCCGCGTCACCGACCTGCCATTGATGGTGGTTGTGGCCCTGCCCACTGAAGAAGTATTCGCATCGTGGCTGCGAACCGCACTGGTGGTGGGTGCCGCAACAGGCGTGCTGTGCCTCGGCATTCTCTGGCTCACGCTGTTGCTGGGTCGCGAGCTGCGCCGCCGCCAGGATGCCGAGCAAGGCCTGGCCACCCTCGCCGCCACCGACAGCCTGACCAACCTGCCGAATCGGCGGCGCCTGGACCAGGTGCTGCGCCAGGAATGGGCCAGGGCCAAGCGCAACGCCCGCCCCTTGTCGGTACTGATGGTGGACGTGGATCGCTTCAAGGCCTTCAACGAGCGGCACGGCCATCAGGGCGGCGATCAGGCACTGCGCAGAGTGGCCGCGACCATCCAGCGCTGCATCCGTCGGCCAGCAGACCTTGCCGCCCGTTACGGCGGCGAAGAGTTTCTGATCATCCTGCCGGAAACCGATAGGCAGGGCGCCCATCAACTGGCCGAGAACCTGCGCCGCCAGATCGAAATGCAACCACCGTACGCCAACGATGTGCAGCCGGTAACCGTCAGTATCGGCGTTGCCACCCACGCGCCAGACTGCCCGCAGCACAGCCTCGACGCGCTGTTGAGGGCTGCCGATGAGGCGCTATACCAAGCCAAGCACAACGGCCGCAATCAGGTCGTCTAGCCTCAGCGCCGGCCGGGGGCAAATCTGTATGCTGTTTTTCGACGGGATCTGTCCTTTGGCTCACCGGTCGAATGCCTGTATCGTCGTGCCCTCGACGTCACAGGTTGTTGCCGCATCATGAACCCCGAAGCCCTTGAACTGCTGGTCACCCGCGAAATGCCTTTCGGCAAGTACAAAGGCCGCTTGATCGCCGACCTGCCTGGCCAGTACCTGAACTGGTTCGCCCGAGAAGGCTTTCCCAAGGGCGAGTTGGGCAGCCTGTTGGCACTGATGCATGAAGTCGACCACAACGGCCTGTCGGACTTGCTCGTTCCCCTGCGTAAAAAACACCCACGCCCCCGCCCCTGACACAGCGAGCCTACGCATGAAGCACCTGCCCCTGTCTGAGCCCTCCCTTCTGGCCCGCGACGAGGGCTACTGGCAAAACGTTGCCTCGCGCTACGACATCGAGCCTGGGCCGATCAACCTTGAGTACGGCTACTTCGGTCGCATGACTCGCACGGTCGCCGAGCGCTACCAAGCGCATATCATGGCGATCAACCGAGGCAATTCACTGCCGGTGCGTCAGCAGTTCGATCAGGTCGGCACCCTGCAGATCCACGCTGCCCTGGCTGAACTGTTGCAGGTTCCAGCACACACGGTGGCCCTGACGCAAAGCGCATCGGCATCAATGCTGTCGCTGATCCGCAACTACAACGGCCTGCGCCCAGGCGATCAGGTACTGATCAGCGACCTGGAATACGACAGCGTGCAGCGCGCCATGCGCTGGCTGGCGCACCACCGTGGTGTGGAAGTGATCGAGCTGCGCCATCCGCATCCAGCCACCTTTGACAACCTGCTCGACAGTTACCGCCAGGCGTTCGAGCGCTACCCTCGACTCAAGCTGATGGCTCTGACTTACGTGACCCACCGCACCGGGTTGGTGATGCCGGTGCAGGCCATTGCCGCCTGTGCCCGAGCACACGGTGTCGAGGTCATGCTCGACGGTGCCCATGCCCTGGGGTTGGTGGACTTCAGACTGGATCAGTTAGGCATCGACTTCGCCGCCTTCAACCTGCAGAAGTGGATCGGCGCGCCGCTGAGCCTGGGGGTGTTGTACATCGCCGAAGAACGCCTGCAGGCCATCGCCCCCGACATGAGCGAGGCGAGTTACCAACGCGATGACATCCGCTCGCGGGCGCCATACGGCACGCCGAACATTCCCGCCTGGATGACCTTGCCGACTGTATTCGAAGAGCACCGGGCCATGGGTGGCGCCGCCGTAAAAGGGGCACGCCTGAGTTACCTGCGTGACCTTTGGGTTGAGCAGGTGCGCGCATTGCCCGGCATCGAAGTACTGACCCCGGACGATCCGCGCCTGTACTGCGGTATCACCTCATTGCGCTTTACCCGCCAGCCTGACCAGCCGGCCATGGTTCGGCGCCTGCTGGACGAGCACAACCTGTTCACCGTGGCCCGCGATGGCTCAGCCTGCGGACCGTGCATTCGGGTGACGCCCGGCTTCACGACAACACCGGACGATATCCAGGCGCTGGTCCGTGCCCTGCACGAACTGGCCTGAGCCCCCTCAGGCCTTGACCGGCTCGACCGCCAACTCGGCAACGTCGCTGCGCTTGAGCAGCGCGTACAACACAGCGGTCAACAGGCTACCGGCGAGAATCGCCAACAGGTAGAGCAGCGCGTGGTTGATGGCGTTCGGGATCAACAGCACGAACAGCCCGCCATGGGGTGCCATCAGCTTGCAACCGAAGTACATCGACAAGGCACCGGTCAACGCCCCGCCGGCAATGCTGGCGGGAATCACCCGCAGCGGGTCTTTGGCCGCAAACGGAATTGCGCCTTCGGAAATGAAGCACAGCCCCAGCACCAAGGCGGCCTTGCCGGCCTCTCGCTCACTCTGGGCAAATTTGCGCCGTGCGATAAAACTGGCAATACCCAGCCCGATCGGCGGCACCATACCCGCCGCCATCGTCGCAGCCATCGGTGCATAACTCTGCGAGGCCAACAGCCCCACGGAAAACGCATACGCGGCCTTGTTGATCGGCCCACCAAGGTCAACGCACATCATCCCGCCCAGCAGGATGCCGAGGAGAATGGCATTGGTAGTGCCCATGCTGTCGAGGAAATGGGTCAGCCCCGCGAGCATCTGCGCCACCGGCTGGCCGACCACATAGATCATCACCAGGCCCGTGAACAGGCTGGCCAGCAACGGAATGATCAGGATCGGCTTGAGCGCTTCCAGGCTGCTGGGCAGTCGCGCCCAGCGGTTGATGGCCTTGGCGCTGTACCCGGCGAGAAAACCGGCGACGATACCGCCAATGAACCCGGCCCCCAAGGTGCTGGCCAGCAGGCCGCCAATCATGCCTGGCGCAAGGCCCGGGCGGTCGGCAATCGAGTAGGCGATGTAGCCGGCCAGCAACGGCACCATGAGTTTGAAGGCCGCCTCACCACCGATCTGCATCAGCGCCGCCGGTAACGTGCCTGGCTGTTTGAACGCCTCGATACCGAAAACAAAGGACAGGGCGATCAGCAAACCACCTGCCACCACCATCGGCAACATGAACGAAACACCGGTCAGCAGGTGCTTGTAGACACCGGTCTTCTCACCCTTGGCCGGTGCAGCCTGCCCGGCAGCCGACGCCGACTCCTGCTTGCCTTCGGCCAACGCTTTATCCAGGGTAGCGCGCGCCTGTTTCAGGGCAATGCCGGTGCCGCAGCGGTAGATCCGCTTGCCGGCAAAACGCTCGGTGGCCACTTCGATATCGGCAGCCAGCAACACCACATCCGCATCAGCAATCGCCTGGGCGCTGAGCGGTGTGCGGGCGCCGACTGAACCCTGGGTTTCCACTTCAAGCTGGTAACCCAGTTGCTGCGCGGCCTGCTGTAACGCCTCGGCGGCCATAAAGGTGTGAGCCACTCCGGTCGGGCAGGCGGTGATGGCGACAATGCGTTTGCCCTGTACGACAGGCGCCGCAGCCTCGATCACCGGCTGATAAACCTCGGCCTTCTGGGCCGCCTCGCGCAAGAAATGATCAACATCCTGCAGCGCCTGCGATGGGGTGCTGCGAAACAGCCGCTTGCCGGCAAACCGTTGCAGGTCCAGCGGGCCGCTGCTGACCACCAGAACCCAGTCAGCCGCATCGATATCCGCCGCCTGAAGTTGCCGCTCAGGGTGTGCCGGGTCGTGAACTTCGACGCTGGTGCCATAGCCCTGGCGGCGGGCCGCAGCCTCCAGCAAGCGTGCACTCAGCACGCTGGAGACCATGGCGTTGGGACAAGCCGTGACAATCGCCAGTTTCATGTTCAACCCTCTTGTTCTGCTGCCGGGGTGTGGATTCGGATCTCACGCTGCAACTGCACGAGGTACTGTGGGTCGGTAATGCCAAAGCCGATCTGGCTCACGGCCATGGCCGCAATGGCGGTTGCCCGCCGCAAGGTGGTCTTGGCGTCGTCGCCAGTCAGCAGCCCGTGGACCATGCCCGCCAACAGCGAATCACCGGCACCCACGGTACTGGCGACCTTCACGCGGGGCGGCGAGGCGTGCAAGGTGGCCTCGGCGTTGAACCAGGTAACGCCCTCGGCCCCTTGAGAAACCACCACTTCCTCAATGCCCAGGTCCAGCAAACGGCGCGCTGCGGCGTGCTGCTCGGTAAAACTGTGCAGCGGCGTTTCCAGCACTTCAGCCAGTTCGTCGGTGTTGGGCTTGACCAACCACGGCATGCTGGCAAGGCCGGCCCGCAAGGCCTCGCCACTGGTGTCCAGCGCCACCTTCAGCCCCAAGGCCTTGAGGCGGGCAAGCAGTTGTGCAAACCACTGCACGGTGACGCCAGGCGGCAGGCTACCGGCCACGACCACGGCGTCATGGCCCGGTGCAATGTGCTCAAGACGCTCCAACAGTGCCGCAAAGGCCGATTCGTTGACCTCCGGCCCCGGGCCATTGATGTCCGTCACCCGCCCTGTGCCTTCGACCAGCTTGATATTGCTACGGGTCTGCCCCGGAACACGAATGAAGTCGTCAACAAAGCCACGCTGTGCCATCAGCGCCTCAAACGGTTGAAGGTTATCCGCCCCCAGAAAACCGCTTACTGTCATCTGGTGCCCCAGGTCGGCCAGCACCTGAGCCACGTTGAGCCCTTTGCCAGCGGCATGAGCCTGCAGGCCTTTGCTGCGGTTGACGGTGCCCGGCTGCAAGTGCTCCAGCGTAACGGTGAGGTCCAGTGCCGGGTTGAGGGTCAGCGTCAGGATCTTGGCCATCAGAGTATCTCCACCAGCGCCCGCACATCGGCGGCGCTACCCTGAGCCAACGCGTCACGCGCCAACTGCCGGGTGTGTTCATAATTCAGTTCACGTACCTGAGCCTTGACCTCGGCGATGCTGCGCGCCGCCACGCTCAGTTCATCCACCCCAAGGCCCAGCAGGATTGGCACCGCCTGTGGGTCGGCCGCCAGTTCGCCGCATACCCCGACCCACTTGCCGTGGGCATGGGCCGCACGCACCGTCGTGTCGATCAAGTGCAGTACCGCAGGGTGCAGGCCATCGGCCTGGGCGGAAAGCGTCGGGTGACCACGGTCAATGGCCAGGGTGTACTGGGTCAGGTCATTGGTGCCGACGCTGAAGAAGTCCACTTCGCGGGCCAGCACCGGCGCCAGTATGGCCGCCGAAGGCACTTCGATCATGATCCCGACCTGCAGGTCGCTGACCTCGATTTCCTGACGCAGGCGCTCGACCATCGCCCGCGCTTCGCGCCACTCCTCCAACTGCCCGACCATCGGAAACATGATCCGCAGCGGGCGGTTGTCGGCAGCGCGCAACAGGGCCCGCAACTGGCTCTCCATGATCTGTGGCCGCTGTAGTGTCAGGCGAATACCGCGTACACCGAGGAACGGGTTTTCTTCCTGCTCGATCGGCCAGTAGGGCAACGGTTTGTCCCCCCCGACATCAAGGGTTCGCACCACCAGTGGCCGCCCGTCGAGACCATCGAGCACCTTGCGGTACTCCGCCTCCTGAGTCGCTTCATCGGGAGCGCTCTGGTGGGCCATGAAAATCAGCTCAGTGCGCAGCAAGCCGATACCTTCGGCTCCATGGTCGACCACCGCCGCGATACCCGCGCTTTCACCGATGTTGGCAAAGACTTCGATCGCGTGCCCATCCAGGGTATGCGCCGGTTCCAGACGACGCGCACGGGCGGCCTGCAAACGCTGTTCACGACGGTCACGCTCGGCCAGTGAGCGCTGCAACAGCGCAGGCTCGGGCGCCACATGCAAACGTCCGCGCTGGCCGTCGAGCAGCAGCGGCGTGCCTTGGGCAATCAACAACACTGACGCCCCCGCCCCCACCACCGCAGGAATGCCAAGCGCACGGGCAACAATGGCGCTGTGCGCGGTAGCGCCCCCGCGGGCGGTAAGAATGCCGGCAACACGGGCCGGGTCAAGCCGGGCGACATCGGAAGGCCCAACCTCTTCCATGACCAGCACATAAGGCGCGTCCGGCAAGGCGACATCGGCCTCGCCACACAACTGCGCCAGCACCCGGCGACCGACGTCGCGCAGGTCGGCGGCACGTTCAGCGAGCAGGGCATCGTGCAGGGCTTCCTGCTGTCGGGCTGCGCCATCGATTACCGCCATCCACGCGGCTTCGGCGCTTTCACCCTGGCGCAGACGCTGTTCAACCTCATCGCCCAGTTCGGGATCGTCGAGCATTTCCAGGTGGGTGATGAAGATTTCACGGATCGCCTTGGCCTGGCTGCGCTTGATCACCCCGTCGATATCGTCACGTACGGCCGCGAGCGCCTGCTGCAATCGCTCGCGCTCCACAGCAGGTGATTCACCGCGCAGCGGATAGTCGAATTCGCGCAACACCTGGACATGCGCCGGGCCGCTGGCGATTCCAGGGGCGGCCGCCACCCCTTGAATCAACGCACCTGCCACCGGGGCCTGAACCAACGGTTGTATCACCTCGGCAACCACAGGCTCGGACGCAAGAGTCGGCAACGGCTCGATCTCCTCGCCCAGCCCCTCTTCCACTGCCGCCAGCAAGGCCGGCAACGCGTCAGCCGCAATGCTTGGCTCGGCGATGAATTCCAGCACCTGCCCACGGTGAGCGCCCAGGCTGAGCAGCTTGCTCAAGCTCTTCACGGAGACGGCAGCCTGACCGGTTTCCGGCAAGCGCAGGCGAATTTCGCCCTCAAAGGCCTTGGCCAACTGCGCAAGGATCTTGGCCGGGCGCGCATGCAAGCCATGGGCATTGGCCAGGGTAATGCGTGCGCAGGGCCAGTCGACCGGCACTTCGCCACCCAATACTTCCAATACCGTGCGGCTGCTGGTGGCGCGGAACAGCTCCTGGCCACGGCCTTCGATCAGCAGTGTGCATAAACGTTCGAGCAGCGCCTGATGGGCTTCGCCCAGGCTGGCCAGGCAGAACAGCCCGTTCAAGGGCTGGCCCAGGTAACGCAGCGGTTGTGCCGGGGTCACGAACGCCAGGCCCGGTTGCCGCACCGTCTGCTCGCTGTGCAACCACCAAAGCCCATCGCCCAGCGGCAAGGCTTCGACTTGCTGGAGCACCGCCGCAAAGCCGTTCCCCACGCATTCGGCACGCCGCAGCAGGCGTGCGCCGCGCCAGACCAGTTCCTCGAAATCTTCCGACGGCACGCCAAGGCCGATCAGTTGAGCATCCAGCGCCAACGCTTGCGGTGCGCCCTGCAGCAATTTCAACAGTGCCTCGGCAGAGGAAGCACGGCGCAGCGCCTCACCCAGGTCGGTTTCACCCAAGGCCCGGGTCAGCAGTTGCAGCAGCCGCAGGTGCTCATCGGATTTGGCGGCGATGCCAATGGCCAGGTAAACCTTCTGACCGTCGCCCCAGTCCACGCCTTCGGGAAACTGCAACAGCCGCACGCCGGTGGTATGCACCAGGTCGCGGGTCTGTGGAGTGCCGTGGGGAATGGCGATGCCTTGGCCAAGAAAGGTCGAGCCTTGTGTCTCGCGGGCCTGCAACCCGGCCAGGTAACCTTCGGCGACCAACCCGTCAGCGACCAGCAGGTCCGCCAACAGTTGCAGTGCGGCCGGTTTATCCACAGCCGTCTGGCCCATGGATATCTGCTCTACGGTGAGCTCGAGCATGACCCTCTCCTTTGCAGCGCCAGGTGGGCGCCGAGGTATTGTTGTGGATATTTCAGCACAGTCCTCAGAGGTCTGGCCTTGGCGCCGGTGGCTAGCAGGGCAGAAAAAGCGCCAGCTGAAACGTTTAATCTATAATGACGATCACGTTACTCGATAATCTGCGATCTATGAAGCCCCATCTTGTCGGGCAACTGCGACAATAGTCGTCTGCGCTACTGCGATGAGATCGGCGAAACTACCCAGTCAGGCTTCGCAGCCAAGACCTGGTAATAACAAGGATAATTCGGTGAAACTCAGCGATATCGCTCGCCTGGCCGGTGTGTCTGTGACCACCGCCAGCTATGTCATCAATGGCAAGGCCGAACAGCAACGCATCAGTAACAGTACTGTAGAGCGGGTGCGTGCAGTGGTCGATGCACATGGCTTCACGCCCAACCCACAGGCCGCAGGCCTGCGCAGCCGACACACGCGCACCCTGGGGTTCATCCTGCCTGATCTGGAAAACCCCTCCTACGCGTGCATCGCCAAACGGCTGGAGCAAGGCGCCCGCGCCCAGGGCTATCAGTTGCTGATCGCCAGCAGCGACGACAACCCCGAGAGCGAGCGGCAGTTGCAGCAGTTGTTCCGCGCACGCCGTTGTGATGCCTTGTTTGTCGCCACCTGCCTGCCAGAAGACGACGATAGCTATCGGCAATTGCAGGCTAAAGGCCTGCCGATCATTGCCATCGACCGTACGCTGGACGCCGCGCATTTCTGCTCGGTGGTCAGTGATGACCAGAACGCCAGCCTGCAGTTGACCCGCAGCCTGCTGGAATCGGCGCCCAAGCACATCGCCCTGATTGGTGCGCGTGCCGAACTGAGCGTCAGCCAGGCCCGTACCCGTGGCTTCGATCAGGCGCTGGAAGGCTTTACCGGCAGCATCAGCCACTATCAGGGCGAGGCCTTCAGCCGTGACTGCGGTCGTCGCCTGATGGGCGAACTGCTGGCCGATCTGGGCCGCCTGCCCGACGCGCTGGTGACCACCTCCTACGTGCTGCTACAGGGTGTATTCGACGTACTGCAAAGCCGTCCAGCCGACTCCCGTGCTGTGCATCTGGGCACCTTTGGTGACACCCAGTTGCTGGACTTCCTGCCACTGCCAGTCAACGCCATGGCCCAGCAACACGGGCTGATCGCCGAAACGGCGCTGAAACTGGCTTTGGCGGCGGTTGAGAAAAACGATTACACGCCGGGTGTCCATGCCATTGGCCGGACCTTCAAACAGCGAATCTTTGCGGCCTGACCATGCGCCTGATCGACACCCACACGCACCTGGACTTTCCGGACTTCGATGCTGACCGTACAGCATTGCTGGCCAATGCCCGGGCCCAGGGTGTCGAGCGCATGGTGGTGCTGGGGGTGTATCGGGACAACTGGCAGCGGATCTGGGAGCTGGTGCAAAGCGACGCACAGTTGTATGCCGCGTTTGGCCTGCATCCGGTGTACCTGGATGAGCACCGCGCCGAGGATCTGCTGGCACTGAAAGACTGGCTGAACCGCCTGCAGGGCGCGCGCCAGCTGTGTGCAGTGGGTGAGTTTGGCCTGGACTACTACCTGGAAACCCTCGACCGGGATCGGCAAAACACCTTGTTTGAAGGCCAGTTACAGCTGGCAGCTGACTTCAACCTGCCAGCGCTGCTGCATGTACGGCGCAGCCACGCTCAGGTCATTGCAACCCTCAAGCGCTACAAGCTGGCACGCGGTGGAATAATCCACGCGTTTGCCGGCAGTTACGAAGAAGCCAGGGAGTACATCAAGCTGGGCTTCAAGCTCGGCCTGGGTGGCGCGGCCACTTGGCCACAGGCACTGCGCCTGCGCAAAACCATTGCGCGTTTGCCACTGGACAGCGTGGTACTGGAAACCGACGCACCGGACATGGCACCGGTGATGTTTGCCGGGCTGCGCAACAGCCCGGAACACCTGCCACAGATTGCCAACGCGCTGGCCGAGCTGATGGGCATTGCGCCCGAGCAGTTGGCCGAGGCCAGCAGCCTCACGGCCTGTGAGCTGTTTGGCTGGTAACCCCTCGTCCAGCAAACGTGCCTGATCCTAGACCCGAAACGCCCCAATCAAACGCTTGAGCTCCAGCACCTGGGTAGACAGTTGCCGACTGGCATCTTCGGTCTGGTGCGCGCCGTCACTGGCATGCTCGGCGGCGCGGTTGATCTGCACGATGTTCTGGTCGATGTCATGGGCTACCGCGGTCTGCTGCTCTACCGCAGCGGCAATCTGCTGGTTCTGGTCGACGATCGTACCGACGGCACCCAGAATGTTCTCCAGCGCCTGCTGCACCTGCTCTGACTGGCCCACCGTACCCGATGCCATCTGATGGCTGCTGTCCATCGCCTTGACCGCAGCGCCCACACCACCCTGCAAGCGTGAAATCATGTGCTCGATTTCTTCGGTCGATTGCTGAGTGCGCTTGGCCAGTGTGCGCACCTCATCGGCCACCACGGCGAAGCCACGGCCTTGCTCGCCGGCACGGGCCGCTTCGATAGCGGCGTTCAACGCCAGCAGGTTGGTCTGTTCGGCAATGCTCTTGATCACCTCCAGCACCCGGCTGATGGCCTGGCTGTCACTGGCCAACTGGTTGATCACCTGTACCGATTGATCAATCTCACTGGCCAGGCGGGCAATGCTGCCTTGCTGCAACTCCACCAGGCTGCGCCCACTGACGGTGTCCCGATTGACCCCATGGGCGCTGTTGACCGCCGCCGCCGTGCTGCGTGCGACCTCCTGGGCCGTCGCCGACATCTGGTTCATCGCCGTGGCCACCTGTTCGATCTGCCCCCGCTGACCGCTGACCGCCTGGTTGCTGCGCGCCGAAACGGCATGCACCTGCCCGGCCTGGTACTCAACCTGCGCGACAGTCTGGCCAACCTGCTCGATCAGGTCGTGAATACGCCGCACCGTGGCATTGAACACCTGCCCCAACTCACCCAGCTCATCGCGGCTGTGGGCCTGGAAGTTCACGGTCATGTCGCCGGCCGCCACCTCATCCATCACAACGCCAAGACGCTTCAGCGTGCTGCGGGTAGAGGCGTAGAAGCCGCTGTACAGGTAGACGATCAACAGGAATATGCCCGCCAGGGCCGCCACCAGCAGTGTCATGTGCTGACGGTATTCCCCCAGTCGCTGCTGCAACTCCAGGCGCAGAAAGTCCAGGGTTGCACTGTTGAGTTGGTAGGTCTGCGCCATCAAGTCGCTAGCCTGTTGATAAAAAGCTGGCCACGGCGCATCAAGGGTGTCGGCCATGACCACCTGCTCCTCGAACAGCTCACTGGCCTGCTTCAATGTGGCCTGGCTGGCTGCAGCGTGCGCCCCCAGGCTCGCCTTCGCCCGCGGTTCAGTGGCCAGGGCGTCCTGCACTTTGATCGCATAGTCCGCTGCGAGTTTGTCGAGGGCCTGCAGCAGTTCCTCGAAACGGGTACTGGAGGACGAATTGAGAAAGCCTTGACCAAGGGAATAGGCGCCCATGGCTCGCCCCTCACCCAAGGCCTGAGTGACCTGCGGGGTTGCGCTGATCAACAGCTCACTGAGTTGGCGGATGACACGCTCATCATCCTGGCTCAGCCCGGCCTGGCTGGCGATCAGCTTGCTCAGCACCTGGGCCTGGGCCAGCAGCTTGTCAAACAGGGCTGCCTTGCTCAACAAGGACGATTCGCTCTGCGCACGCTGGAACACGGCCAGCATTTCACTGCGTTTGTCCTCGAAGGCTCGCACCTGCGCCTCATCGACCGACACCATGCTCAAACCCTGCAGGCGGGACAACAGTTGCTGTTCAAGGGCCGAGATTTTCACCTCGACATCCTCGGCCTTGCCCGACTGCCCCAGCACAGCATTGATCTGCACCAGGTTGCCCAAGGT
This sequence comes from Pseudomonas defluvii, assembly GCF_001695625.1. GTDB lineage: Bacteria > Pseudomonadota > Gammaproteobacteria > Pseudomonadales > Pseudomonadaceae > Aquipseudomonas > Aquipseudomonas defluvii. The sequence continues at coordinate 5,501 of NZ_MBPN01000092.1, read as the reverse complement.
TTCCAGATCACTGCGCAACATCAGGCTGCTGCCAAGCAGATCGAGGCTTTGCAGCTCGACACGGGTGGCATTGAGCTGGGCATACGCGTCGCGGACCAGATAGAAATTGGTCACCAGCATGGGCAGGAAAAACAGGACGCTGATCAGGCTGAACTTCATCCCGAAACTCAGGCGGTTCATCAGCGCAACGGCGGGATACAAGAGGCGCTTCACGGGTCGTCTCCTTGATTCTTATTGTTCTATAGGCGCAATGGCTCTAGGCCACCGGCGATGTTCACCAGGTCCTGTATAACGCATATCGATGCGGGGTTTTGTAACTTAAGGTTAACCGGCGGATCGAGCCCGAGCTCGATCCGCCATGGTTTCAGGCAAGGACGGTCCAGAGGGCGAAGCCGGCGTACCAGAGTACGGCGGAACGCAGCAGCAGTTCCCAGAGGGTGTCCAGATCGGCAAGGCCATCAGGGCCAACCGCAGCGCCCTGAGAGAGCTCGCCGGCCGCACGGCCGGCGATGTGAATCAGCCGACCGGCGCTGATGTGCCAGTTCAGCAATTCGTGCAACAACGCACGGCTGACCGCAACGAAATTGCCGACCAAGGCAAAACTCAAGGCCAACAAGCGTACGGGCAGCCAATCGAAGGCATGCCGTACCTGCCCTGCACAGTCACGCAATGCCTCGTTACGCGCATGAGCCGCCGTCAATGCCAACAAGCGGTAACCCAACGCGATGGCCGGGCCCAACAGGAAGTACCAGAAAATCACCGCGAACAGGCTCTGGTAGGCCTGCCACAGCAGATGCCCTTCAACCCGCTCAATCAACATGGTTTCATTGTCGGCGGCCAAGCCCAGATCACGCTCAGCCACATGCAGTGCGGCCTGCTCATCGCCACGCCGCCACGCATCGCGAAACGCGCCCAGCGACGCCTTCACATCACCACGTCCCAAGCTGTAAATCAGCACCAGCAAGTGGATCGGAAAGACCAGCAAACCATACGCCACCGGTTCCAGCGCATGCACGAGCAACGCCAGCAACGCCACCGGCAGCAGCACCAGAATACCCAGCGCCCACCACGGATGGGTTTTGCCGCTACGCTCCAGTCGCGCCAACTCGCCAAGAAAGAAGCGATCGCGCTGCAGGCGCTGACGCAACGCCGAAAACTTCTCGATCCACAACACCAGCAACAACACCAGAAAACTCATGATTTCTCCTCGCTATCCTGCAGGGCGGCGCGGTAACGCGCCCAATCAAAGGCTGGGCCCGGATCCGTCTTGCGACCCGGGGCAATTTCACTGTGGCCGCGAATCCGTTCGCGGCTAATCGCTGGCCAGGCCGCCTGCAGTTGCTGGGTCAGCACCTGCAAGGCCTGATACTGGGCATCGGTGAAGGGCATATCGTCGGTGCCCTCCAGTTCGATACCCAAAGAAAAGTCGTTACACCCTTCGCGACCGTCAAATGCCGAGACACCGGCGTGCCAGGCCCGATCCAGGCAGGACACGAACTGGGTAACGGCACCATCACGCTCGATCAAAAAATGCGCAGAAACGCGCAAGGTCTTGATGGTCTCGAAAAACGGGTGCTCGTCAGGGTCCAAACGGTTCTGGAAGAACGCCTGAACCTTGCCGGTGGCGAATTGCGCTGGCGGCAAGCTGATATTGTGGATCACCAGCAGGGAAATGGCTTCGCCATCAGGGCGGGCGTTAAAGTTTGGCGAAGGGCAATGGGTGATGCCGGCAACCCAGCCGGTAGCACGGTCCAACTGCATAGAAATTCCTGAAAGCAACCCAAGGACAACGCCAGTATGCCCCGTCGCACAGGCAGATGTATCGTGAAAAAGTGTGTTCTCGAGTAGCCAAACCCTGCACAACACGCCGCTTGTTTGCTGCAACCCCGGCACGGGCTGACCTATAATCCCGGCCACTTAGCTTGTGGAGCCCGCCATGCCGAATTTACGCCTCGCCGATCTGACTGCCGAAATCGAAGCCAACGTGCGCCGTGCGTTGCTCGAAGACATTGGCAGCGGCGACATCACTGCCCAACTGATCCCCGCCGAACGCCTGGCCAAGGCCACCATCATCACCCGTGAGAACTGCGTCATCAGCGGTACTGCATGGGTGGATGCGGTGTTCCGCCAGCTCGACCCTCGGGTGGCGGTGCATTGGCAGGTCAAGGACGGCGACCGGGCCAGGCCCAACCAGATCCTGTTCACCCTTGAAGGGCCGGCACGCTCGCTGCTCAGTGGTGAACGCAGCGCCTTGAACTTCCTGCAGTTGCTCTCCGGTGTCGCCACCCACGCGCAGTTCCTCGCTGACAAGGTTGCCCATACCCAGGTCAAACTGCTCGACACCCGCAAGACGCTCCCAGGCCTGCGCCTGGCGCAGAAGTATGCAGTCACCTGCGGCGGCTGCCACAACCACCGGATCGGCCTCTACGATGCCTTCCTGATCAAGGAAAACCACATTGCCGCCAGCGGCGGCATCGCCGAAGCGATCACCGCGGCACACCGCATCGCCCCCGGCAAACCCGTGGAAATCGAAGTGGAAAGCCTGGCCGAGCTGAAGCAGGCACTGGACGCTGGTGCCGACATCATCATGCTCGACGAACTGAGCCTGGACGACATGCGCGAAGCCGTCCGCCTGAATGCTGGCCGTGCCAAACTCGAAGCCAGCGGCGGGATCAACGAAAGCACCCTGCTGGTGATCGCCGAAACGGGAGTGGACTACATATCCATCGGCGCCATGACCAAGGACGTCAAGGCGGTGGACCTGTCGATGCGCCTGAGCCTGTAAGGGCTCAGAGGGCTTACCGCACGTACGCGGCCCCTTGCCTGAAAAACAAACCCCCGCTCAAAGGCGGGGGTTTGTCATTTACCTGCGCAGAATCAATGTGCCGCGTTCTGCAGGCCATCCAGGTAGCGCTCGACGTCCAGTGCAGCCATGCAACCGGCACCGGCCGAGGTGATCGCCTGGCGGTACACGTGGTCAGCCACGTCACCGGCAGCAAACACACCCTCGATGTTGGTGGCAGTGGCGTTGCCGTCACGGCCGCCGTTGACTACCAGGTAGCCGTCCTTGAGGGTCAGCTGGCCTTCGAACAGCGACGTGTTCGGAGTATGGCCAATGGCGATGAACACGCCGTCGACCTTGATGTCTTCGCTGCTGCCATCGTTGTTCTTCAGGCGCGCACCGGTCACGCCCATGTCGTCACCCAGCACTTCGTCCAGGGTGGCGTTGAGCTTCAGCACGATCTTGCCTTCGGCCACACGAGCGTGCAGCTTGTCGACCAGGATCTTCTCGGCGCGGAAGGTTTCGCGGCGGTGAACCAGAGTGACCTTGCTGGCGATGTTGGCCAGGTACAGGGCTTCCTCGACAGCGGTGTTACCGCCGCCCACTACGGCCACCTCACGGTTGCGGTAGAAGAAACCGTCACAGGTAGCGCAGGCCGAAACACCTTTGCCCATGAAAGTTTCTTCCGACGGCAGACCCAGGTAGCGAGCGCTGGCACCGGTGGCGATGATCAGTGCATCACAGGTGTAGGTGGCGCTGTCACCTTTGAGGGTGAACGGCTTTTGCGCCAGGTCCACGGCGTTGATGTGGTCGAACACTACTTCCGTCTCGAAGCGCTCGGCGTGTTCCTGCATACGCTGCATCAGTGCCGGGCCGGTCAGGCCGTGGGCGTCGCCCGGCCAGTTGTCGACTTCGGTGGTAGTGGTCAGTTGGCCACCAGCCTGCATGCCGGTGATCAGCAGCGGCTTGAGGTTGGCACGGGCAGCGTACACCGCGGCGCTGTAACCGGCAGGGCCGGAACCGAGGATGATCACTCGCGAATGACGTACTTCAGACATGACACTCTCCTGTCGACCTGGCCTGTAGCGGCCAGTGTCGTAACGCCGGGATCGCCGGCTGGAATAAAAAAGAACCTGCGAAGCACTTGGGGAAGGCTTTTGGCCGCAGGTCCTGAAAACAGTGGGTTACAGGCTCTTGGCGTTTTCCGCCAGGTAGTCGGCAACACCCTTGGCATCGGCCTTCATGCCTTTCTGGCCTGGACGCCAGCCGGCCGGGCAGACTTCACCGTACTGTTCGGTGAACTGCAGGGCTTCGACCAGACGAATCATTTCGTCGACTTCACGACCCAGCGGCAGGTTGTTGACCACCTGATGCTGCACCACGCCTTTCTGGTCGATCAGGAACGAAGCGCGCAGGGCAACGCCGGCGTCATGCTCGATACCATAGGCTCGGGTGATTTCGTGTTTAACGTCAGCGACCATGGTGAATTCGACTTCGCCAATGCCGCCCTTCTCCACCGGCGTGTTGCGCCAGGCGTGGTGGGTGAACTGCGAGTCGATGGAAACACCGACCACTTCAACACCCAGCTCACGGAACTTGTCCATACGGTTGTTGTGGGCAATGATTTCCGACGGGCAGACGAAGGTGAAGTCCAACGGCCAGAAGAACAGCACGACGTATTTGCCGCGCAGGGAGGAAAGCGTGAAGCTGTCAACGATCGAACCGTCACCCAGCACTGCCGCGGCATCGAAATCAGGGGCTTGCTTGTTAACCAGAATGCTCATGAAAACTCCTTGAAGATTGAATTCGAAGGCGTTGAAAAGTTGTGCGCACTGTAGCGAGGTGGCAGAGATTAAGGAAATATCCTTAGACAATCTACCTTATAGACGACCTCTATTTACCGTCTTGGGAATGGCCTGATCCTCTATGACCTACGGGTCACAAGCGACCTCGGCTTTTGTTACATCGCGTGTCGCCAAGCCTTGCCGCCTTTCACCGGGTGCCCAAACTCGGTAATGTCAGCGCGTTTTATCCTCACGCGGAGCCTTCTATGCAAGCCCCTGTTCTTTCTGGCCCGGACTACCTGCGTCAGGGCTTAACACTGGTACTCAGCCCAGGCCTGCGACTGTTCGTGTTGCTGCCTTTGACGATCAACCTGGTGCTGTTCTTCGGCCTTATCTACCTTGCCGGGCACCAGTTCAGCCTGTGGGTCGACGCGTTGATGCCCAGCCTGCCGAACTGGCTGAGCTTTCTCAGCTATATCCTGTGGCCGCTGTTTGTCGTGCTGGTAGCGCTGATGGTGTTCTTCACCTTCACCCTGCTCGCCAATATCATCGCCGCCCCGTTCAATGGCTTTCTGGCTGAAAAGGTCGAAGCGGTAATACGCGGCAGCGATCAGTCGCCGCCGTTCAGCTGGGGCGAACTGGTCGCCATGGTGCCGCGCACGCTGGGCCGTGAGCTGCGCAAACTGGGCTACTTCCTGCCGCGCACCATCGCCCTGTTCATTCTGTCGCTGATTCCGGTGGTCAACCTGATCGCGGCGCCGTTGTGGCTGGTGTTCGGGATCTGGATGATGGCCATTCAATACATCGACTACCCGGCCGACAACCACAAGCTGGGCTGGAACGAAATGCTCGCCTGGCTGCGGGAAAAACGCTGGAAGAGCCTGAGTTTCGGCGGCTCGGTGTACCTGGCGCTGCTGATACCGTTCGTCAACATC
>NZ_MBPN01000091.1 GCF_001695625.1 Pseudomonas defluvii | reverse complement strand
TGGCGCTGCGCGACGCTTTACGGGAGGCCGAGCGAAAAAATACGCTGTTCACCGACATGCTGCCTGAAGAACAGAAGCTGGAGAAACACAGCCTCTACGGGTTGAACCTTCAGGTGCCAGAGGGGATGGCGAAATGAAGGTTTCAGAAGGGTTATCTCGCGTGAAGTCCCTACTGGGCAACTGGGCCACGCCACGAGAACTGCCGTCGCAACTGACGTGGAAGTATGCACATGAACCAGAGCTGCTGGGGTGGAGGATCAAGGCTCGAAACTATAATACGACCATCGCCAATGGCCTATTGGTTGTGATGTTGTCGATAGTTTTTGGGCTCGCACTTTACCAATATTTCACTTCAGTATTCGAACCTGGTTTTTCGAAGGTATTGATCTATGTTCTATTTTTCTTTTTCATATCGACGCCTGCGGTGTGCATGACCCATCAACGCATGAATTTTGCCTACCGTTTTACAACGTCTGGAGCAGAATTTTGCAAGTGGAAAGTTTTTCCGGAGTGGACACTCACTTTTTTGAAGGGGTTGGCAGTATTCACGGCGATTGCATTTATGTGTATGGCAAGCGCCTACAACGATCCGGCGCTTCTGATCGGTGCTATTGGCGGATCCAGTGGTGTGATGTTGACACATGCTTCCATGAATTCAGCGCGCTACCGTGATTTGCAAACAGACTTTCATCACCATACCTACGAGTGGTCGAGGTTCACTGAGGTAGCCATAGACCGAAAGCAAAAATTGGTTGGCTTGGAGTTCGCTTGGTACAACGATTATCTGAACAAAGACTCGCGCAGTACCTTCCCACTGTTTGCCAAGCGTAAAGCGTTCGAGTCGATCCTGGAGCTTGTTGAGCAGCACCTCCCGAATGTACCTCGGGCCGACAGGCACGTTGACCGTGGTTAACGCGCACTGGGCGGAGGGAGATGGCTAAATGACTGCAGTCAGCGGTTTATCTAACGTGAAGTCCGTGCTGACATACTGGGTTGGAGCATCAAGGCACGGAACTACAGTAGCGTTATTACTGACACCGTCGTGACGCCCGTGACCCAGGTCAGCGCCGACCGCCTCGAAAACCGTTAAGCTATTAACGTTGATAACTGGAGGCTAACCGTTTGAAAAGCTGGCACTGCGTCGTGGGTATCCTGCTGATCACCACGCTCACCATTTTGCTCGAAATTCCTTCCGATACCTGGATGACCTCGGCCACCCTCAGCTTGGTGCTGGGCGCTGCGGCGTTGGCCAACATGGCGGTTTCATGCCTGCTGGCCGCTCGCTGGCACCTCATCGAGCGACTGTTCGGCGGGCTGGATCGGGTGTATGAAACGCACAAATGGCTGGGCATCTGGGCGTTGGTCTTTGCCAGCTACCACCTGGTGTTCAAAGCCAACCTGGACGTCTGGAACAGTGCTGCGATTGTGGAGTTTTCCAAGTACTGGACGCGCATGGTGCGCCAACTGAGCTATGTGGCACTGGGCATGATCGTGTTGCTGGCCCTGAACCGAAACATCCCCTATAGCGTCTGGCGCTGGTGGCACAAACTCTCTGGCCCGCTGTTCCTGATCGTCATTGCCCATTGGCTGAGCTTCAAGTCACCGATTACCCTGAACAGCCCTTCCGGCATCTGGTTGGCCGTACTCTGTGGCCTGGGGGTCATTGCTGCCCTGTACAAGCTGGTGCTCTACCCCTTCATTGCCACAGCTGGCGAGTACAAGGTTGCTGCGGTGTCCATCGCCAAAGGCTCCCTGCACCTGGAACTGGCACCGGTTCATCGCGGCTTCCCGTTCAAGGCCGGGCAATTCGCATTCCTGGCCATGAAGGAAAAGGGCTTGCGTGAGCCCCACCCGTTCACGATCGCCAGCGCCCATAAAGACAACGGCCACATCCACTTCGTGATCCGCGCCTTGGGCGACTACACCCAGGCGCTGCGCAAACAGGTCAAGGTCGGCATGCTGGCCGATATCTATGCCCCTTACGGGCACTTCAAGCGCCTGCCCGATGCTCAGCGGGAAATCTGGATTGGTGGCGGGGTGGGCATTTCGCCGTTCGTTTCCTGGTTGCAGGACAAAGCTGCCAAGCGCTTCGACAATGTCACGCTGGTTTACTGCTTCAACCCTTCACGGGCGTTCCCCAGTGTCGAACAGATGAAAACGATGGCTGAAGAACGCGGCGCCGAGTTCGTCGGCCATGACAGCAGCGCCGACAAACTGGCTGAGACCTTGCGCCGGGTTGCTGGCGAAATCAATCCAGAGCACATCCAGATCAGCTTCTGCGGCCCCAAAGGGCTGCTGGCCCAGGTCAAGGAACTGATGCGCGAACAGCGGATTCCAGAGGGCAATCTGCGTTATGAGTTCTTCGAATTCCGCTAACAGCCGTCACTGAATCTCTCGCGCTGCTACGCCAAGGCCGATTGGCGTAGCAGCTACATCACGCCCTCGCCTTTCCCCCTCGCCCTCCCAGCACACCTCCAGCAGACAGCGGAATCCCTGTTTGCAGGCCATCTGTCGCCTTCTTGCTCTACAAACTCATCTGAGGGACTTGCGCTTACAGTATTATGGTATACCATCATACGCACAAACCTTATTCCCTCAGATGGAGCCGCTCATGAGTTTTGAAATTCGCAAAATCGTCAGCTATGTCGAAGAAACCTTCATCGAAGGCGGTAAAGCTGCAGACAAGCCGGTGACCATGGTCGGGCTGGCTGTGGTCATCAAGAACCCTTGGCTGGGCCGCGGCTTCGTTGAAGACCTGAAGCCGGAAATCCGTGCCAACTGCTCCGACCTCGGTGCCCTGATGGTTGAGCGGCTGGTGGCAACCATTGGCGGCGCGGAAAAGATCGAAGCCTACGGCAAGGCAGCCGTCGTCGGTGCCGACGGTGAAATCGAGCACGCTTCCGCTGTCATCCATACCCTGCGCTTTGGCAATCATTACCGTGAAGCGGTCAAGGCCAAAAGCTACCTGAGCTTCACCAACAAGCGCGGTGGCCCTGGCACTTCGATCCAGATTCCGATGATGCACAAGGACGATGAAGGTCTGCGTTCGCACTACATCACGCTGGAAATGCAGATCGAAGATGCACCGCGTGCCGACGAAATCGTTGTGGTCCTGGGTTGCGCCGACGGTGGCCGCCTGCACCCGCGTATCGGCAACCGCTACATCGATCTGGAAGAACTGGCCGCTGAGAAAGCGCAGTAACCCACACAGCATGTAGGAGCGCTCCATGATTCGGCTCACTGCTGAACGCACACCGGCTGGCACCAGTTACCTGGCGACCGGCCAAGGCCAGCCCGTGATATTGATCCACGGCGTGGGCCTGAATAAAGAAATGTGGGGCGGGCAGATCGTAGGCCTGGCCACAAAGTACCGTGTCATTGCCTACGACATGCTCGGGCATGGCGCCAGCCAGCGCCCGCCCACTGGCACCGACCTGCTGGGCTATGCCGATCAGTTGCTGGAGTTGCTTGAGCACCTTGAGCTCCCGCGGGCGACCGTGATTGGCTTCTCCATGGGCGGGCTGGTTGCTCGCGCCTTTGCGCTGCACTATCCGCAGCACGTGCAGGGGCTGGTGATCCTCAACAGCGTGTTCAACCGTAGTCTGGAACAACGCGCTGGCGTCATTGCGCGAACCGCCCAGGCCGCTGAGCACGGGCCGGACGCGAATGCCGAAGCGGCGCTGTCACGCTGGTTCAGCCGCGAGTATCAGGCTGCCAACCCGGCACAGATCGCAGCCATCCGCCAGACACTGGCCAGCAATGATCCACAAGGCTACCTGACCACCTACGAGTTGTTCGCCACGCAGGACATGTACCGCGCTGACGACCTCGGCAGCATTCGGGTGCCCACCTTGATTGCCACTGGCGAACTGGACCCCGGTTCGACCCCGGAGATGGCCCGGCAATTGGCCGAGCGCATTCCCGGCGCACAAGTGGCAATACTCGACGAACAGCGGCATATGATGCCGGTAGAGTCGCCGCGCCTGGTCAATCAGGTGCTGCTGAACTTTCTGGATAACGCACAAAACCAACACAACCAGATAGAGGGGATCGTTGCATGACACTCGCACGCTTCCAGATGTGCATCGGCGGCGAATGGGTCGATGCCCTTAACGGCAAGACGTTTGAAAGCCTCAACCCGGCGCTCGCCGAGCCTTGGGCGGTGTTGCCCGATGCTGACGAAGCCGATGTCGAACGTGCCGTTCAATCGGCCCAGGCAGCCTTCGAGGGCGCGGCCTGGCGGGGCCTGAGCGCTACCGCTCGAGGCAAGCTGTTGCGCCGCCTTGGCGATCTGATCGCCGAGAACAAAGAGCAACTGGCACAACTGGAAAGTCGCGACAACGGCAAACTGATCCGCGAAACCCGCGGCCAGGTGGGCTACCTGCCAGAGTTCTTCCACTACACCGCAGGCCTGGCCGACAAGCTCGAAGGCGGCACGCTGCCGCTGGACAAGCCGGACATGTTTGCCTACACCGTGCACGAGCCCATTGGCGTCGTGGCCGGGATCATCCCGTGGAACAGCCCGCTGTACCTGACCGCGATAAAACTGGCGCCAGCATTGGCCGCAGGTAACACCATCGTGCTCAAGCCGTCCGAACATGCCTCGGCGACCATTCTTGAGCTGGCACGCTTGGCCCTGGAAGCCGGTATTCCGCCGGGTGTCGTCAACGTCGTGACCGGTTACGGCCCCAGCACGGGTGCTGCACTGACCCGTCACCCCCTGGTGCGCAAGATTGCCTTCACCGGTGGTGCCGCCACGGCGCGCCACGTGGTACGCAGCAGCGCCGAGAACTTTGCCAAGCTGTCGCTGGAGCTGGGCGGCAAATCGCCCAACATCATCTTTGCCGACGCAGATCTCGACAGTGCAATCAACGGAGCCATCGCGGGTATCTATGCGGCCTCCGGCCAGAGTTGCGTGTCCGGTTCGCGCCTGCTGGTTCAGGACGAAATCTACGATGAGTTCGTCGAGCGCCTGATTGCCCGCGCCAAACGCATTCGTATCGGCAACCCGCAGGACGACAGCACCGAGATGGGCCCGATGGCCACAGCCCAACAACTGGCAGTCGTCGAAGGCCTGGTGGCCGATGCCCTGGCCGAAGGTGCTCGTCTGCGCCTGGGTGGCAAGCGCCCGGACATTGCCGGCGGAGGCTGGTTCTATGAGCCGACCCTGTTCGAGTGCGACAGCAACTCGATGAAGATCATGCAGGAAGAGGTGTTCGGCCCAGTGGCCTCGGTGATTCGTTTCAAGGACGAAGCCCAAGCCCTGGCGATCGCCAACGACTCGCAATTCGGCCTTGCTGCCGGTATCTGGACACGCGATCTGGGCCGCGCCCATCGCCTGGCCCGGGACGTACGCTCCGGCATCATCTGGGTCAACACCTACCGCGCGGTATCGGCCATGGCGCCTATCGGCGGCTTCAAGAACAGCGGCTACGGTCGCGAGAGCGGCATCGAATCGGTGCTGGCCTATACCGAACTGAAAACGGTATGGATCAACCTCTCGCAAGCACCGATGCCCGACCCGTTTGTCATGCGCTAGGAGACCTGCATCATGATCGAACCCGGCATTTACAAAGAAGTCATGGGCTCCTTCCCTTCCGGGGTGACAGTAGTCACCACCCTGGACGCGCAGGGTGACATCGTCGGCATCACCGCCAGCGCGTTCAGCGCGCTGTCGATTGACCCGGCACTGGTCCTGTTCTGCCCTAACTACGCGTCTGATACCTACCCGATTCTGCGCAACAGCAAGCAGTTTGCCATTCACTTGCTAGCAGCCGATCAGCAGGCCGAAGCCTATGCCTTTGCCGGCAAGGGCAAAGACAAGGCCAAAGGCATTGAGTGGCACCTCAGTGCGCTGGGCAACCCCTTGCTGAGCAAGGCCACTGCAATCATTGAATGCGAGCTCTGGCGCGAATACGACGGCGGCGATCACGCCATCATCGTCGGCGCGGTAAAAAACCTGATCCTGCCCGATCAGCCAGCCACGCCGATGATCTACCACAAAGGCAAGCTGGGCGCGCTGCCCACCCTGACCTAAGCGTTTACTCCGGGGCCGCTTGCTACCCTCCCCCTCGGTAGCGGCCCCTTTTTATTCCGGGAGCCGGCATGACACCTGCAGCCTCGCAACTATTCCGCCAGCAAGCCTTTATCAATGGCCAATGGCTGGACGCGCCAGACGGCGCCTATCAGCAGATTTTCAATCCGGCCAACGGCGAAAAAATCGGCCAAGTGCCCAACCTCGGTGCCGACCAGGCCCGCCTGGCCATCGATTCGGCAAACGCGGCCTGGCCGAGCTGGCGCAGCCTGACGGCCAAGGAACGCAGCACCCTGCTCAAGCGCTGGCACAGCCTGATGCTCGAACATGCCGACGCCCTGGCCGAAATCCTCACGCTGGAACAGGGCAAACCCCTTGCCGAAGCCAAGGGTGAGATTCTCTACGCGGCCAGCTTTATCGAGTGGTTTGCCGAGGAAGCCAAACGCATCTACGGCGATACCATCCCCAGCCACAAGGCTGATGCACGTATCGTCGTCAGCAAGGAGCCGATCGGTGTCGTGGCCGCCATCACACCGTGGAACTTCCCGGCCGCGATGATCACCCGCAAAGCCGGTCCGGCCTTGGCGGCAGGCTGCACATGTATCGTCAAACCGGCACCGGAAACCCCCTTCTCAGCGCTGGCCATGGCCGCGCTGGCCGAACAGGCCGGTATTCCACCCGGCGTGTTCAATGTCATCACGGGCGACGCCGTGGCGATTGGTGCAGAACTGACCGGCAGCCCCGTGGTGCGCAAGCTCTCCTTCACCGGCTCTACCGGGATTGGCAAACTGCTGATGGCGCAGTGCGCGCCGACCCTGAAGAAAGTTTCGCTGGAGCTGGGCGGCAATGCGCCCTTTATCGTCTTCGACGACGCCGACCTTGAGCGCGCCGTGGAAGGCGCATTGGTCGCCAAATTCCGCAATGCCGGACAGACCTGCGTGTGTGTCAACCGCTTCCTGGTTCAAGACGGCATTCACGATGCGTTTGTAGCACGCCTTGCCGAGCGTGTTGCAGCACTCAAGGTTGGTAATGGTTTCGAGCCCGACGTCCAGCAAGGACCACTGATCAACGAACGCGCCGTGGCCAAGGTTGAAGAGCATGTTCAGGATGCACTGGCATTAGGCGCGCAGCGGGTCTGCGGTGGCGCACGCCACGCACTGGGGCACGGCTTTTTCCAGCCAACCGTCCTCGCCGGGTTGACCACCGACATGAAGGTCGCGCAGGAAGAAACCTTCGGGCCACTGGCAGCGGTATTCCGTTTCGACACTGAAGCCGAAGCGATTGCGCGTGCCAACGACACCGAGTTCGGCCTTGCGGCCTACTGTTACACCCGCGACCTGGGGCGTGCCTGGCGCATGAGCGAAGCCCTGGAGTACGGCATGGTCGGCATCAACGAAGGGTTGATCTCCACCGAAGTGGCGCCCTTTGGCGGGGTCAAGGCATCTGGGCTGGGCCGCGAAGGCTCGAAGTACGGCATCGAAGACTACCTCGAAATCAAATACACCCTGATGGGCGGGCTTTGACCCGACAGGAGCAGCACGACATGAGCAACGAAAAATATGAAAAGGGCCTGGCGATTCGTACCCAGGTACTGGGCGAAGCCTACGTCAACCGCTCAATCGAGAATGCCGACGACTTCAACCGCCCCCTGCAGGAGCTGGTCACAGAGTACTGCTGGGGTCACGTCTGGGGCCGCGAGGGCTTATCGCTTAAAGAGCGCAGCATGATAAACTTGGCCATGATATCGGCCCTCAACCGGCCTCACGAACTCAAGCTGCATATCCGTGGCGCCTTGCGTAATGGACTGAGTCGTGAACAAATACGCGAAATTCTGCTTCAGGTCGGCATCTACTGTGGCGTACCCGCTGCCGTAGACAGCTTCCGGCTTGCCCGTGAAGCCTTCGCCGAAGCCGATGCAGAGGCCTCCAGTTAAACCTGGGCTGCTGATCCAAACGGAGCACGGACGATCCCGATGATCGACGTGCGCCTTTTACCTGGACAGCCCAACTCAGAGCAGACCCCATGAAACGCCTGCCACTCGACGACAGCTTCAAGGTCAATCGCAACCCCGTTACCCTGCGCGAAATCGTGCTGGACAAACTGCGAAGCGCCATCATGAATTTCCAGCTCCTGCCCGGAGACCGCCTGGTCGAGCGCGACCTGTGCGACCGCCTCGGCGTCAGCCGTACCTCGGTTCGCGAAGCCTTGCGCCACCTGGAATCCGAAGGGCTGGTTGAGTTCGCCGACGCCAAGGGCCCTCGGGTGGCAATCATTACGCTGGACGACGCGGTCGATATCTACGAGCTACGCTGTGTACTGGAAGGCATGATCGTCCAACTGTTCACCCTGCGTGCCAAGGCCAAGGATATCAAGGCCCTGGAAAAAGCCCTCGAAGAAAACCGCAAGGCCCTCGCAGAGGGCGAGCTGCAGCAGGTCATTGATTCGGTTCAAGGCTTCTATGACGTGTTGCTCGAAGGCTCGGGCAACCACATTGCCGCGACCCAGTTACGCCAGCTGCAGGCCCGTATCAGCTACCTTCGCGCCACATCGGTGTCTCAGGAGAACCGCCGTGGCACCAGTAGCCACGAAATGGAACGTATCGTCGAGGCCATCAAGAGCGGCGATCAACTGGCCGCGCACCAGGCCTCGGTCGACCACGTACGCGCGGCGGCGAAGGTGGCCTTGGAATACCTCAAGCGCAAGCAAGGGGAAACCGGCGACATCCCCGAGATCATTGCACCCATCGCCCTTAAAGAACCGCGTATAGGCCGCTGAAATGATGACCCCGCGCTTTTGCCCGCAATGCGGTGGCAATGACCTGGTTCGCCAGCTGCCACCGGGGGATACCCATGAGCGCCAGATGTGCCGCAGTTGCGGCTACATCCACTACGTCAATCCAAAAATCATTGCCGGCTGCATCATCGAGCAGGACGGCAAGTACCTGCTGTGCCAACGCGCCATACCTCCTCGCCCGGGCACCTGGACACTGCCGGCCGGTTTCATGGAAAGCAATGAGACCACTGAACAGGCTGCCTTGCGCGAAGTGTGGGAAGAAACGGGCGTGCGAGCGGAAATCCACTCACCCTACTCGATCTTCAGCGTGCCTAAGATCAGTGAGGTGTACATCATCTACCGCGCCATCGCCCTGGAAGTCACCGGCCAGTTTGGCCCGGAAACCCTCGACTACAAGTTCTTTGCGCCCGAGGACATTCCCTGGGACAGCATCTATTACCCGGCAATACGGCAGATCCTCGAACGCTACATCGAGGAACGCCGCGCGGGTGTCTATGGCATCTACATTGGCAATGATGACTGCGGCAAGATCCACTTCATCCGCTGACCCCGCCGCCCGTCATTCAGGGCGCTATGCCCTCGACTATAATCACTTCAGCCCGAGCAACACCTTCACGGTAGCCCTTGGCCTCTTGGTACTGCTGCGAGTGGTAGCAGGCCAGCGCCTGCGCGTAGGAGTCAAATTCGATGACAACGCTGCGTTGTGGCGTTGTTCGCCCTTCCAGCGCTTCGCTGCGGCCGCCCCGAGCCAATAGACGCCCGCCATAAGCAGCAAACGCCGCAGGTGCACGACGGGTGTATTCGCTGTAAGCGTCCGGGTCGGTGACATCCACATGCGCAATCCAATAAGCCTTCATCGTGACCTCCTCAGTCAAACCGTATTATGGTATACCATAGAATTTCATACCACACACTGAGAGTCCAGCCATGGCCTTCAACAGCATCGAAGAAATCATCGAAGACTACCGCCAGGGCAAGATGGTGATCCTGGTCGATGACGAGGACCGCGAGAACGAAGGCGACCTGCTGATCGCGGCCGACCATTGCGACGCCAAGGCCATCAGCTTCATGGCCTGCGAGGCCCGTGGCCTGATCTGCCTGACGCTAACCGACGAGCACTGCCAGCGATTGGGCCTGGAGCAAATGGTGCCCAGCAACGGTAGCGTGTTCAGTACCGCGTTCACCGTCTCCATCGAAGCCGCCAGCGGCGTCACCACAGGCATTTCTGCTGCCGACCGGGCCCGTACCGTGGCCGCCGCAGTGGCCAGCAATGCCGTGCCAGAGGACCTCGTACAACCCGGGCATATCTTTCCGCTGCGCGCCAAGGAAGGCGGCGTCCTGACACGCGCCGGGCATACCGAAGCGGGCTGCGACCTGGCGCGACTGGCGGGCCTTACCCCGTCTTCGGTCATTGTCGAGGTCATGAACGACGATGGCACCATGGCCCGGCGCCCTGACCTGGAAGTGTTCGCCCGCCAGCACGGCATCAAGATCGGTACCATTGCCGACCTGATCCACTACCGCCTGAGCACCGAGCACACGATAGTGCGCATTGGTGAGCGTGAGCTGCCGACGGTACATGGCACCTTCCGCCTGGTCACCTATGAAGACCGGATTGAAGGCGGCGTGCACATGGCGATGGTGATGGGCGAACTGCGCCGCGAACAACCAACCCTGGTACGGGTGCACGTCATCGACCCACTGCGTGACCTGGTGGGTGCAGAGTACAGCGGGCCAAGCAACTGGACACTCTGGGCGGCCCTGCAGAAGGTCGCCGAGGAAGGCCATGGGGTTGTGGTAATCCTGGCCAACCATGAGTCCTCACAAGCCCTGCTTGAACGCATACCGCAGCTGACCCAACCGCCACGGCAGTACAGCCGCTCGCAGTCGCGCATCTATTCGGAAGTCGGCACTGGCGCACAGATCCTGCAGGATTTGGGTGTGGGCAAACTGCGTCATCTTGGCCCACCGTTGAAATACGCAGGGCTGACCGGCTATGACCTGGAAGTGGTTGAAAGTATTCCGTTTTCTGCCTGATCACCGCTGTTTCAAGCGCGGCAACGCGCGATGTTGTCCATAAACACAGCATTTTGCCGGATGGTCGGTACGGCAAAATGCTTGCAGAAAGTTTGGAATACCATAATATGATATTCCGTAGACCGGACACTTTTGCCAAGTGCGCCCGCCAGGGACAGCACAAATAACAGCCCTTGGCACGGTCGCCTCTCAAGGCCCCGATGGACCTACTGCTCCCGATAAGCGGGTGTCTACAGCCCGCTCAAAAACACAACAAATGAGGGCGTGAAAATGGTGTTGAACAAACGTGTAGCCGCGGTACTTGTTGCAGGCATGCTGTCATCGGCCTGCTCATTCGTCTCAGCGGCCGAGAGCGTCAACTTTGTCAGTTGGGGCGGTACAACCCAGGATGCGCAGAAGCAGGCCTGGGCCGACTCCTTCACCCGCAGCAGCGGCATCACCGTGGTTCAAGACGGGCCAACCGACTATGGCAAGCTCAAGGCCATGGTCGAAAGCGGCAATGTGCAGTGGGATGTCGTGGATGTAGAGGCTGACTTCGCCTTGCGCGCAGCAGCTGAAGGCTTGCTCGAGCCACTGGACTTCAACACGATTCAGCGCGACAAGATCGACCCGCGTTTCGTCTCCGATCATGGTGTCGGCTCGTTCTTCTTCTCCTTCGTACTGGGCTACAACGAAGGCAAGCTGGGCGCCAGCAAGCCAGTCGATTGGAGCGCACTGTTCGACACCAAGACCTACCCCGGCAAACGTGCCCTGTACAAATGGCCAAGCCCTGGCGTGCTTGAACTGGCCCTGCTGGCCGACGGCGTGCCCGCCGACAAGCTCTATCCGCTGGACCTGGACCGTGCCTTCAAAAAACTCGACACCATCAAGAAAGACATTGTCTGGTGGGGCGGCGGCGCGCAATCGCAGCAACTGCTTGCCTCGGGTGAAGCCAGCCTCGGGCAGTTCTGGAACGGCCGGATCTATGCCCTGCAGCAAGATGGCGCACCCGTGGGCGTAAGCTGGAAACAGAACCTGGTCATGGCCGATTTCCTGGTAATACCTAAGGGCTCCAAGAACAAGGATGCGGCCATGAAGTTCCTGGCCAATGCCAGCAGTGCCAAAGGCCAGGCCGACTTTTCCAACCTGACCGCCTATGCGCCGGTCAACGTCGACAGCGTCGCGCGCCTGGACTCCGTGCTGGCACCTAACCTGCCGACTGCCTACGCTAAGGACCAGATCACTCTCGACTTCGCATACTGGGCCAAGAACGGTCCTGCCATTGCGACACGGTGGAACGAATGGCTGGTCAAATGAAAATGGCGGCCACTGCGTCCCGTCACGCTAACCCGAGCAGCAGCGCCAAGGGCGCTGCAGGCTCGACCACTGGCAAGGCAGTCACCATGAAGCAATCCCCCACCCTGGCCCAACGCTGGCGGGGCGTCGGCAACCTGATACCCGCCCTGCTGTTCCTTGGCCTGTTCTTCCTGGCGCCATTAATCGGCCTGTTGCTGCGTGGCGTACTGGAACCCACGCCAGGGCTGGGAAACTACGAGCAGCTGTTCGCCAACTCGGCCTATGCACGGGTGCTGCTGAACACGTTCTCGGTGGCCGGGCTGGTCACGCTGTTCAGCCTGCTGCTGGGCTTTCCGCTGGCCTGGGTGATCACGCTGGTACCTCGCGGTTGGGGTCGCTGGGTGTTGAACATCGTCCTGCTGTCGATGTGGACCAGCCTGTTGGCGCGCACCTACTCCTGGCTGGTGCTGCTGCAGGCGTCCGGGGTCATCAACAAGGCGCTGATGGCCTTGGGCATCATCGATCAACCGCTGGAAATGGTGCACAACCTGACCGGCGTGGTGATCGGCATGAGCTACATCATGATCCCGTTCATCGTCCTGCCACTGCAGGCCACCATGCAGGCAATCGACCCGATGATCCTGCAGGCCGGCTCAATCTGCGGCGCCAGCCCCTGGACCAACTTCTTCCGGGTGTTCTTGCCGCTGTGTCGTCCGGGGCTGTTCTCTGGCGGGCTGATGGTGTTCGTGATGTCCCTGGGTTACTACGTGACGCCAGCACTGCTGGGCGGCGCGCAGAACATGATGCTGCCCGAGTTCATCATTCAGCAGGTGCAATCGTTCCTTAACTGGGGCCTGGCCAGCGCCGGCGCCGCACTGCTGATCGTGATCACCCTGGTGCTGTTCTACTTTTACCTGAAGCTTCAACCGGAGTCTCCGGTTGGTGCCAGTAACGCGAGGTAAGCGATCATGCTCCTGACTCCCAATGCCATGGGCCGGCGCATGCGTCTGGGCCTGTACCTTACCACCGGCCTGATCGCACTGTTCCTGCTGCTGCCGATCGTGTTCATCGTGCTGCTGTCATTCGGTTCTTCGCAGTGGCTGGTGTTCCCACCGCCGGGCTGGACGATGAAATGGTATAGCCAGTTCTTTTCCAATGCCGACTGGATGAACGCCGCTCTGGCCAGCCTGAAAGTGGCGGTGCTGACGACAATCTGCGCCGTTGCACTCGGCCTGCCGACGGCCTTCGCCCTGGTTCGCGGGCGCTTTCCTGGCCGAGAAATGCTCTATGGCCTGTTCACCCTGCCGATGATCGTGCCACTGGTGATCATCGCCGTGGCGGTGTATGCGCTGTTCCTCAAACTGGGCTACACCGGAACCCTGTTTGCCTTCGTGGTAAGCCACGTGATCGTCGCACTGCCCTTTACCATCATCTCGATCATCAACTCACTGAAGCTGTTCGATCAGTCTATCGAAGACGCCGCGGTGATCTGCGGGGCGTCGCGTCTGCAGGCGGTGGTCAAGGTGACCTTCCCGGCGATCCGCCCGGGCATGGTTGCCGGCGCACTGTTCGCCTTCCTGGTCTCGTGGGACGAAGTGGTGCTCAGCGTGATGATGGCCAGCCCGACCCTGCAAACCCTGCCCGTGAAAATGTGGACCACCCTGCGTCAGGACCTGACACCTGTGATCGCCGTCGCTTCGACGCTGCTGATCGGTCTGTCGGTACTGGTCATGGTGATCGCCGCCGCGCTGCGCCGGCGCAATGAAATCAGCGCCTGAGCGCCTAGGAGTACGACATGAGTGCCGTCATCAAAGATCCTGCACAGCAGCGCGACAAGCCCCTGGTCAGCCTGCGCAACCTGAACAAGCACTACGGCGACTTTGCCGCCGTGGACAACATCTCGCTGGACATCCAGGACGGTGAGTTCCTCACGTTCCTCGGCTCCAGCGGCTCGGGAAAGAGCACCACCCTGTCGATGCTTGCCGGGTTCGAAACACCCAGCAGCGGCGAGATCCTGGTCAATGGCCAATCGCTGGTCAATGTCCCGCCGCACAAGCGCGACATCGGCATGGTGTTCCAGCGCTACTCACTTTTCCCGCACCTTTCGGTCCGCGACAACATCGGTTTCCCCCTGGCCATCCGCAAATTGGCAGCCAGCGAACGAGACAAACGTGTCGATGCCATGCTCAAGCTGGTACAACTTGAGAAGTTCGCCCATCGGCGCCCGTCCCAACTCTCCGGTGGCCAGCAGCAGCGCGTGGCGATTGCCCGTGCGCTGGTCTACGAGCCACGCATCCTGCTGATGGATGAACCGCTCGGCGCCCTGGACAAGAAACTGCGCGAAGACCTGCAGGACGAACTGCGTCAACTGCACCGTCGCCTGGGCATTACCATCGTTTATGTCACCCACGACCAGGAAGAAGCCATGCGCCTGTCTCAGCGCATTGCGATTTTCAGTCACGGCAAGATCGTTGGGCTGGGCAGTGGCTACGACCTCTATCAGAACCCACCGAATGCCTTTGTCGCCTCGTTCCTCGGCAACTCCAACTTCCTCAAGCTCAAGGCCCAGGGTAATGCGGTGGCCAGCTTTGAAGGCCAGCCACTGTCGATACGTCTGACCGGCGGCCTGCAACTCGATCAAGACGTGCTGTTGATGATCCGGCCGGAGAAAGCACTGGCCCTGAGTGTGGAGCAGGCCCAGCGGGAACCACTCGCTGCGGGCTGGAACGAAGTCTCGGCCAAGGTCAGCGAAATGCTCTTCCTCGGTGAAAGCCAAACCTGCAGCGTGGTGACACCGGGTGGTACGGCGATGACCGTCAAGGCCCTGTCGGCCACCGGCATGCCACTCACCGCTGGGGACACCGTGCGAGTACGCTGGGCAACCAGTGATGCCTGCGTGTATACCCAATGGTCTGAAAGCGACCTGAACAAGGCCGCTGGCGCGCATTAACTCCCCTCCACGTTCCCGTGCCCTGCACGGGAACGCCCCTACCGACGGTACTGGTCGGCCTGCATCGCCCCCCCTTTCCTACGCTACATAAAACACGACACCCTCTCCTGCCTTCGCTAATCCTCACGAGACTTCGCGCTTACCCGCCAGCGTAGCCATACAGCGGGTCGGTACCGTGCCTGTCCGCGGGCCAGGTATTCCGGAGCCGATCCGCCTGTATCAATTGAAAGGAATGAACGCTGAAAGGGAATGAAGCGTGATGCCCGAAAGCAGCAGCGAAGCGCAGGGCGCAGGCAACCCGGCCACTAACCTGAGCACTGCACGCCAGGTCAGTAAACGGTATTGGTTCGATTATTCGAGGGGGGGGGATTATCGGTTCGTCGTCGACGCAGCGGGGCTGACGCTTGAAACGCAATACGCCGCCGCCGAGCAACCTGGGTATGAACCTAGCTGCGCCCAGCGACGGCGAGTAACAGTAACGCGCTTGATCAGTCGGTAAAGCCCAGTTTGACGGCACCGCGTGCTGCTGGCTGACTACGGGTAGCCAGGCAGTAGTACAGCGGGCAAGTCACTGCCAGCCCGACCAGCCAGGACAAGTCAGCGCCTTCCACCAGGTTGGCGTAGGGCCCGACATACAGCGAAGTATTGGCAAACGGCAGTTGCACGAGGGTGCCGATAAAGTACGCAACAATCGCATGCAGATTGAAACGCCCATACACGCCGCCGTCGGCACTGAAAATCGAGCTGATGTCGTACTGACCGCGCTTGATCAGGTAGAAATCAATCAGGTTGATCGACGCCCACGGCACCAGCACCAGCAGCAGCGCCAGAACCAGGCCGATGAACTGCGAAATGAAGTTCGGCGAGGCACCCAGCGCAACCACGCAGCACCCCGCCAGGATCAGCGTCGACAACACTACCCGTACCCTGATGCTAGGGGTCCACTGGCTGGCAAAGGTCTGGATCGAGGTAATGATCGACAACACAGCGCCATACAGATTCAGGGCGTTGTGGCTGATGATGTTGAGCAGGAACAGCACCATCAAAATCGGCCCCAACCCGCCCGTGGCCTGCTTTACAGCAGCCATGGCTTCAGTACCGTCGGGCGTGGCCAGCACGGCGACGACACCGAAGGTGAACGACAGAATGGTACCCAGTGTCGCGCCCAGGTAGGTAGCCAGGAACGGTCGGGCAATGCCGATATCGGCGGGCAGGTAGCGCGAGTAATCCGACGTGTAGGGCGAAAAGCTGATCTGCCAGATGATCCCCAGTGACACCGTGGCCAACCAGCCAGAAAGGTTGAAACCGCCACGGCTGAAGAAATCAGCAGGCACATCGTGGGCAAAGATATAGACGAAACCTGCCAGCAAGGCACTGCCCATGACCCAAGTGCCGATACGGTTCAAGGTATGGATAAAGCGGTAGCCGATCACGCCGATTGCCGTAGCGCTCAACGCCCCGATCAGAATGCTCGCCGGTACCGGCACCGAAGGCGCGATGCCGGTAATGGATTTTCCGGCCAGGACGATGTTGGAAATGAAAAAGCCGATGTAGATGATTGCAGTGAAGAACACGATCAGCAATGCACCGTAGCGGCCGAACTGACCACGGCTCTGGACCATCTGCGGAATCCCCATGCATGGGCCTTGCGCCGACGCCAAGGCAATCACGATGCCGCCGATCATGTGCCCGAGGATGATCGCCATCACTCCCCAGAACAGGTTGAGGTGGAACACCTGAACCACCATCGCACCGGTCACGATGGGTAATGGCGCAATGTTGGTGCTGAACCACAGGGTGAAAAGATCGCGCGCCTTCCCATGGCGCTCCGCAAGCGGTACGTAGTCGACCGTATGGTTCTCGATCAACGGGTCTTGTTTGGACATCTGGGACATGTTCATCAACTCGAGTTTGTCTGTTTTTATCGTTGTACAAAGCCAAACCGGGGCCGCTCTGCGAGCCGCCCAAGATGAACACCATATTATGGTATTCCAACTTTTTAACAAGACTGAGCCGGTCTTTTGCCGACCAACTGATCTGCCCTCGTGCCGTGGAACGCCCGCTTTTAATGGTCAAAACCCCAGAAAACACGGGGCCTGAAGTGCCTCTGTGACACTCGTCGTGTTGTACGTAAAAGGCGTTGCAAAGATCATATTATGGTATACCATCATACCTGAAGCCTGACCCAAACCTTCCTGCTGCTTCGAGGACAGTCCAATGATCGATGCCACCCTCTACAAACAAGTCATGGGTTCATTCCCGTCCGGGGTGACCGTCATCACCACCCTCGACGACGATGGCCAGGTCGTCGGCCTGACTGCCAGCGCGTTCAGTTCGCTGTCGATGGACCCGGCACTGGTGCTGTTCTGCCCCAACTACAGTTCCGACTCCTACCCGGTCCTGATCAAGAACAAACGCTTTGCCATCCATGTGCTGTCCGGCGTCCAGCAAAAAGAAGCCTATGCCTTCGCCCGCAAGGGTAAAGACAAGGCGCAAGGGATCGAATGGACCCTCAGCGAACTGGGCAACCCACTGTTGAGTAACGCCACGGCCATCATCGAATGTGAACTGTGGCGCGAGTATGAAGGCGGCGACCACGCCATCATGGTTGGCGCAGTCAAGAACCTGATTGTGCCGCAGCGCGACAACGGGCCGCTGGTGTACTGCAATGGAAAGATGGGCGCATTGCCAGTACTGGCTTGAGCCTGGGCACAGAAGACAAATCGCTTGCAGATATCCCGTATTATGGTATACCAATAATTCAGTACCCGGGGCTTCCTGTTCCACTCGGTACCCGGTGATAACGGCCAGACACCACCCGGCAGCGCACAGCGCTCTTTCCTGATATCAGGCCTGCAGTCGACAGGCCCACAACAAAAGATCCGAGGTAAGCGTCATGAAATTTTCGTTGTTCGTACACATGGAGCGTTGGGACGAAAGCGTCAGCCATCGCCAGTTGTTCGAAGACCTGACCGAGCTGACCCTCATGGCCGAAACCGGCGGCTTCAGCACCGTCTGGATTGGTGAACACCACGCCATGGAATACACCATCTCGCCAAGCCCGATGCCGCTGCTGGCCTACCTCGCGGCCAAGACCACCACTATCCACCTGGGGGCAGGCACGATCATTGCGCCGTTCTGGCACCCTTTGCGCGTCGCGGGTGAATGCGCGCTGCTGGATGTGATCAGTAACGGGCGGATGGAAGTCGGCCTGGCCCGTGGTGCCTACCAGTTTGAATTCGACCGCATGGCCGGTGGCATGCCCGCCTCCTCCGGTGGTCAGGCCCTGCGTGAAATGGTTCCGGTCGTCCGTGCCCTGTGGCAGGGTGACTACGCCCACGACGGTGATATCTGGAAATTCCCGACCTCCACCAGCGTGCCCAAACCCGTACAGAAACCCATGCCCCCTATGTGGATTGCCGCCCGCGATCCAGACTCGCACAACTTTGCAGTCGCCAACGGTTGCAATGTGATGGTCACGCCACTGATGAAGGGCGATGAAGAAGTCCTGGACCTCAAGAACAAGTTCCAGACCGCCTTGAACAACAACCCCGAAGTACCACGCCCGCAACTGATGGTACTGCGCCACACCCATGTACACGCCGTTGACGATCCTGACGGCTGGAAAGTCGGTGCCCAGGCCATTTCGCGCTTCTACCGCACCTTCGATGCCTGGTTTGGCAACAAGCAAACCCCGGTCAATGGTTTCCTTGAGCCAAGCCCGGAAGAAAAGTTTGCCGAACGTCCAGAGTTCGAGCTGGAAAACATCCGCAAGAACACCATGATCGGCACCCCGGAAGAGATCATTGCGCGCATTCGCTACTACCAGGAACTGGGCGTGGACGAGTTCAGCTTCTGGTGCGACAACAGCCTGCCGCATGCCGAGAAGAAGAAGTCCCTGGAGCTGTTCATCAAGCACGTGGTACCCGCCTTCAGCTAAGCAACAGGCATCGACACAAAAACGCCGGGGCATGCCCCGGCGTTTTTGCACTCAATTGCTACAACTCAATGGTTGTACGCCCGCTCGTTGTGCTCGGCGAGATCCAGCCCCATCTCCTCTACCGACTCATCGGCACGCAAGCCTGTCAGCGCATTCACCACTTTCAGAATGAGCCAGCTGACCACAAAACAGTAAACCGTGGTCATCAAAACACCCTGAACCTGCGCCCACACCTGCGCGCCCATGCTCACGCCCTCAACCAGCCCACCCATGGACGGTACGCAAAACACACCGGTCAGCAGCGCGCCAATGATGCCGCCGATACCATGCAGGCCAAACACGTCGAGGCTGTCGTCATAACCCAGGCGCCGTTTCAGCACGGTGACGCTCAAGTAACAGAACACGCCGCACAACACGCCGATGGCCAATGCCCCGCCAACCCCAACGTAGGCACACGCCGGGGTAATACCGACCAGGCCGGCCAAGGCACCGCTGGCCAGGCCCAACGCACTGGGTTTACCGACCTTGAACCATTCGGTGAACATCCAGCCAAGGATGCCGGCGCACGCCGCCAGCTGGGTGTTAAGCATGACAATCCCGGAGACGCCGCCAAGGCCACCACCCGAACCGATATTGAAGCCGAACCAACCGACCCAGAGCATGGCCGCACCGACCATGGTCAGGCTCAGGTTATGCGCTGGCATCGGCGTATTGGCATAACCCTTGCGCTTGCCGAGCATCAAGCACGCAGCGAGCGCTGCCACCCCGGCATTGATGTGCACCGCTGTTCCGCCGGCGTAATCCAGCACCCCCCAGTTGTGCATCAACGCTCCCGCCCCACCCCAGACCATATGCGCCACTGGCGCGTACACCAGGGTGAACCACAAGGCCATGAACAACAGCGCCGCCGAGAACTTCATGCGCTCGGCGAAAGCACCCGCGATCAACGCCGGGGTAATGATGGCGAACGTCATCTGGAAGGTGACGTAGACGCCCTCGGGAATTTCACCCACCAGGCTGTCAGGCGTCATGCCAGCCAACATCGCGCGGCTCAGACCACCGACAAAGCTGTTGAAGGTCACTTCCCCTTCAACCATCCCAGTGGTATCGACCACCATGCTGTAGCCATAGATCACCCACAGCACGCCCACCAGACCGGCGATACCAAAACACTGGGTAAACAGCGAAAGCATGTTCTTCGCCCGCACCAGGCCACCGTAGAAAAGCGCCAGCCCCGGCAGACACATGAACATCACCAGCACTGCTGCGC
>NZ_MBPN01000090.1 GCF_001695625.1 Pseudomonas defluvii | reverse complement strand
TCGTTGAAGGCCAGCAATTCATAGATACCGCCCGGCGCGCGGTGAGCCAGCTCATAGTATGAGGACAAGGTGGGCTGCACATCGAGGTCGAGCAGCAGCACGCGCAGTCCGGCGTCCGCAGCGAGACCGCCGAGGTTCGCAGCGGTGGTAGTCTTGCCGACCCCACCTTTGGTTGAAATGATGGATACGACCTGCATGGCGTTCTCCGTGTCAAGATGAAAAGTCCGCGGGAGAACGGGTCAGGCCCGGTTGTTGACGCGCTCGTCGATCCACTGATCGATTTCGATGGAGTCCCAGCCCACGGCGCGCACGCCCAGACGCAGGGCCTGCGGGAACTGGCGTTTCTTCATCAGGTTGTAGATGTGGGCGCGCTTGAAACCTGATTTCGCTTCGACTTCTTCCAAGCGCAGGATGCGGCGCTCGTTTGGCTGCAGTACAGATGTTTGCGACATGGCAGTCACTCCTGAACGCTCAGCGGCGTTTGTTGGCGTGACCTCTATTCAATAGACACGGCTGCGAAAAGACATTGCAAATGCAATCTCCGCGACTGCACATACAAGCTGGCAAATCTCAGCGGGAGGCGCTACGCAGCCGGCGCCTGGCGGTGGCAAACTTACCGTTCAATGTCCGCTCCGCGATGCCCATGGCGCCGCTGTGATGGGCGACCAGCGCGCTGACCACGGCCTCCTGCGTCTTGAAGCTGGAGTACGGCGTGCCCGATGGCGACTGGCCGAGCATCAGCTCCAACAGGCCGCCAACGATGTTCAGGTAGGTGGCCTCGGCTCGATCACTGATCGGACACTGCGCGCATGCCGGAATCACCGTGGGCTGCTTGAGCAGCGCGTCATGCTTGTCCTGCAACTCGCGAAGCTGACGTTTGGTCTGTTCCAGGACGGATTTCAAAGCCTGGCGTTCGACCAGCATGGCTTGCCCTGTTTCCAGAGAGATGAAGGGATGGGTGATGCGCTCGCTGCGGGAGAAGAGAAAGCCGGGCCGCTGCTCGGGGTAGTGCTGGCGCATCCAGCACTTCAGATCGACATGGCGCACCGTCAGATCAGGCGATTCGATCAACGTGGTGTCGCGCGTCGTGATGCCGTGCTGCCCGAAGGGCAGTTCCCCGTTGAGGATGCCGTCATAGATGCGGTCGGTGTACAGCCGCAGTTCGCCCAAACGTGGGCAGTCCAGCGACTGCGGCAGATTCATCGGCGACGAGACCGAAGCCAGAATCACCTGCTCGTATCGCAGCAGTCCGGCCCAGCGGATGGACGCTTCGAGCGGGCGGTAGAACACCTTTGATGTTGGTGCATCATTTTTGTTCTCGTGCATGCTCCGTCTCCTTCCAGGAGAAGAACTACAGGGCCGACTGCTTTTGCAGCCGTCCCCATGGTCGGCCTGTTGTCCGCGCAAGACGCGAGTGATGACGCCCGCTTTTGATTACTTCTGATCAGTTCGCGCAACGAGTAGGCGTTGTGTGCTCGATGTACAAAAATCCATTGAGCACAAGAAAAGCGAGCGTCCGTCGCGGCTCGACAGTGACGCTTGCGCTATCAGGATCGTGAGAAGTGGCGGTTCACGCAAAACCGTATCGGTATGGTCTGATACGGCAGCGGTTTGAAAAAGCTGCGAGCGGTCGGAATCTATTGATCGGGGCTTGGGATTGGCTGCGGAAATCCGCTGGCGTCATATCCGATCAGGATACTGATATAGCGAGATAGCATCACAGAGAAGTCGCCTATGGTGACTGCCAAGCGCAGATTCGACGCTAAACACTGCCTGCCAATACTTGGAAATCGCGAGTTGGCGGGTGGTCATGCAACGATCGACCTATTGGTTCCCTGCTTGGACCTTGACCGGACGGGCTGCCGTCCGGCCTCAGCTCAACGGGCGACCAGATCTTCGGGCGTATCAACCAACATTGCCGTTTTTACCAGGCGCTCTACAGTCTGCCTGGCCAGCACCGGAGATACTTCCGATTGCTCTGCAAGCTCATCGGTTTCTATGGCATGTGCGGCGACCAGTCGAGCTGCAAGATGCAGGTTGGTCGGATCGACTGCCTCGATGACTGGACACTTGCCCAGGGCATCGTATGGCCGCAGCAGTGCGTGATAGATGTGCCAGGTGTCGATGCCGCGCGGCACCAGCTTCAGGACAGCCTGAATCAGCTTGCGTTTGATGGGGTCGAGTTGCCAGTCCGGGACGCGCTGTCCACGGTGACCCAGATGGATCGACAGGAGATTGCCAGCCTGAATCTCGTAAGTGATCCAGCGGCGGGACTTGCCAACCAGCTTGGCGTAGTCGGCCACCGACAGGTTGTGGGATGCCTCGAACATCTCCAGCAATTGCAAGCGCTCGCGCTGCACCTCTGACAGCGTGGGTCGCGCGTACTCGGGCAGATGCACCGCCGAAAGTCGATAGACGGAAGCTGGAACCGCTGGCGCATCCGGTGCAGGCGCAACGATCAACTGAGGGGCGTTTGGATTCAGGGCGGGCGGCTGCGCTGCCGCCTGTCCGGCAATCGTGGGCAGACCCTGCAGCGTGATGGTCAGGTGCGTGCTGGCAACTTCGAGCTGATTCTGCTCGAACAAGTCCAGGCGGTCGGCCCAGTCTTGCATCATGACGCGGCGCTGCTCGACGTACTCGGCGTGGTTGTAGGTCGCGCTGATCCGATCCGGATCGGCATGCGAGAGTTGGGCGTCTACCCACTTGGGCGGATAGCCCAATTCATTGAGCGCGGTCGATACGGTGGCGCGAACGCCGTGCCCAGTGAGCTGATCTTCATAGCCCATGCGCTTGAGCGCGCCATTGAGCGTGTTCTCGCTGAGAGGTTTTTTCAGGCACCAATCACCGGGGATGAGATAGACCTGCGCTGGCTTCAGATTTCCCAGCAGATGACGAACGACTTCTTGTGCCTGCAACGACAGTGGCACGATGTACGGCGGGATGTCGGCGAAACGCTGGCGCTTCTTCTTGGTGAGCTGCTTGCGTTGCTTGAGCCTGACAACCGGGATGATCCACAGACCGCGCTCCAGATCGAACTGATCGGGCGTGGCGTAGCGCAATTCACCGGTGCGCACGCCCGTGAGCAGCAGCAGACGTAGACCCAGTTGCGTATTCAGGCGGCCGCTGTACTTGCGCAACGTCTGCAGCATGGCCGGCAGTTCGGGCATGCGCAAAAAGGGGTTGTTCTCCACCGGCGGCAGCGGCATCGCCACCACATCCAAATCCTTGGCCGGGTTGTCGCCCATGTTGGGCACCACCACCGAGGCGTAGGTGAATAGCTGGCTGAACCAGGTGCGCAGCTTCTCGGCGACCGACAGCGAGCCACGTTTTTCCACTCTGCCGATGATGTCCAGCAGGTGGGCGCGAGTGACGTCGTAGACGGTCAGGTGGCGCAATACGGGAAACACATCCTTGGCGAAGACGCGCCCGATCTGTTTGGGCGTGCTCTGGCGGCCCTCATTTTCCAGAGAGAGGCTGCGGTGGGCCAGCCATTTGTCGTAGATGGCCTGGAAGGTGTGCTCGCCCGCCAGGACAATCACGTGGCGTTTGCGCTTGCGTTCCGAATGCGGGTTGATGTCCTTGGCCAGCATGGCCCGGGCCTCGTCGCGCAGATGACGGGCATCTTTCAGGGAAAGCGCGGGATAGCCGCCGAAGGACATGCGCTCGCGCTTGCCGCCCCAAGTGAAGCGGAAGTGCCAGGCCTTGAAGCCGGTGGCTGAGATATGGAAGTAGAGACCGTCGAAATCGACAAGCGAATACGCCTTGCCGGTCACCTTGGCCTGTCGAACCTGGAGGTCTGAAAGCATGAGCCCAACTCCTGCGAAACGAGTTGGATGCCATGTTCCCGACGGAACCCCGGCTCCTCCAGCAACAATACGGTTTTGGGAACCTCCGCATTGCCAATGTACCACTCAACGTACCAGTTGGAACCGGCTGTGAGTGGATTTCGCTGGATGTCAGTGGATCGATATTGGGTGAAAATCCTCAATCCTGACAATGACTTACGACGTTCCCTGGCGTTCGGCGGAAGACCCTGGAAAGTCGAAGTGGAGCGGGTGAAGGGAATCGAACCCTCGTTATCAGCTTGGGAAGCTGGAGTAATGCCATTATACGACACCCGCTTTGCAGGACGACTTTGTACCAGAAGTGAGGCGGGAATTGAAGCCTTTCTTCACGCATGTTGTGCGGTCGGCCGGTAACGCAAGGTCTGCATCTTGCGAGTGCCCGAAGGCGTGTGATGCAGGTTGCTGCGTTACCGGTGACCCCGATGCTCAGAGGGCAAAGGCATGCTCCCCCAGGGTAAACGGTGTGCGTACGCGGTGTTCCCGAGGCGATGGGGTGAGGAAACTCAGCAGTGCATCGCGCGAGTCGCGGCAAGCGGCCTTGTGTTCCATGTCGAGGAAGTGGCCGGCGCTCTGGATGCGGCTGAAGTGGCTGTTGCGCACGTGTTTGCTGAACTGCTGGGCGTCTTCGGTGGTGGTGTATTCGTCCCATTCCCCGTTCATGAACAGTACCGGGATGTCGATGACACGGGCCGAGCGCAGGGCGTTGTCCAGGTCGTGTTTGAGCACCTGGTTGATGTGGAAGTGCATCTGCTTGTATTCGTGGTTGTCCAGGCTGCTGACATGCCGGTAGTTGAAGCGCTTGAACAGCGATGGCAGGTGCTTGCCGATGGTGTCGTTGACCAAGGCGCCGACTTCGTAGCGGTCGCACTTGCTCAGGTAGTGTGAACCGCGCTCGAGGTAGTCGCGCATCGGTTCGTTGATCACCGGCGAGAACGAGCTGATCACCGCCTTTTCGATGCGCCGTGGCTTGTGGGCCAAGGCGAGCAGGGTGCAGGCGCCGCCCCAAGAGAAGGACATGATGTGATCGGCAGCAAAATGGTCGATCAGTTCCAGAAGGATCTGGCCTTCGATTTCTTTGGTCAGCAGATGGTCGTTGCGGTTGTGCGGTTTGGACTTGCCCGAATAGGGTTGGTCGTACAGCACAACGTTGAATTGTGGGTGCAGGTTACGCACCGTCTGGGCGAACGAGGCAGTGGTTGCCAGCGATCCATTGATCAGGATGATCGTCTTTTCGGCGGCGTCTGCGCGATAGAACTCCGTGTAAACCCGGTACTGACCTTGTATATCCAGCACAGCAATTTCTGGCCTCATGTCGTCGACTCCTGGCGCAAGAAAGGGTAATCGCGCAAGCAAGATTGCACGTTCTTTATGACAGGTAGGCATACGCCTTGAAGTGAAACTGAGGGCCCTTGTCGATCCGCTACAGGCTGGTCGACGGGTATTGTTCTAGGCGGGCAATCTGCCGGACCCCATCACTTCGAGGTGCTGGTAGCCGGCAAAAAGGTGTCTTTGACTACGGTTGTGACTGGAAAGTCACATGCAGACCGACGTTTGGATTCAAGCAGCCATGTGCTGAACCCGCAAGTGCCATTGGTGTAATTGGCGATATTTTTCTGCCAGGCGGTCGTGACGTCAGAACGCGCTGATTTCGTCTGGGCGCAAGGCGCGGTACTCGCCGGGCAGCAGCGACGGGTCCAGTTGCAGGGGGCCCATGTGTTCGCGGTGCAGGCGTATTACCTTGTTGTCAAAGAAGCCGAACATCCGTTTGACCTGGTGATAGCGGCCTTCGACGATGCTCAGGCGAGCGCTGTGTGGGCTGAGTATCGTCAGGTCTGCCGGTTGCGTGGTGAGGTCTTCAAAGGCGAAGTAGAAGCCTTCACGAAACTTTTCGATGTAGTGCTCGTCGATGATGTGCTCGGTTTCGACGTAGTAGACCTTGGGGAGTTTGGTCTGTGGCTGGGTCAGGCGCCTGGACCATTGGCCGTCGTTGGTGATCAGCAGCAGGCCGGTGGTGTTGTAGTCGAGGCGGCCGGCGATGTGCAGGTCGTGTTTGTCCGGCTCGTCGAGCAGGTCAAGGACGGTGCGGTGCTGTGGGTCGACCGTGGCGCTGACGCACCCCGCTGGTTTGTGCAGCATGAAATAGCGCAGTGCTCTGCCGGCTTGCACAAGCTGATCATCGACTTCGATTCGGCTGAACTCGCGCACCTCATGCCGTGGGTCGCCGACCTGCGTGCCATCGACGCGTACGCGGCGTTCTGCCAGCAGCAGGCGAACTTGCTGGCGGTTGTAGCAGGGCAGGTTGCTGAGAAAACGGTCGAGGCGCATGGGGCGAGAGGGGCCAGTATCGGGTGCGCAGTTTAGCGCTTTGCGGCGTCCTTGGCTGCCTGCAGTTGGGCTTCTACTTGGGCGCAGCGCGGGCACAGGCAGGCTTTGTCACGCAGCTCGGCCGGCAGTGCTTCAAGCACCTGCGGGTCGATGCTGACGCCGTAGCACCAGCAATCGTGCGTAGCGCTGCGAGGGTTGGCGAGGCTGCAGTGGTTGCTGGCACCGCAGGCCGGGCAGAGGTTGGGCTCGTTCATGCGTGATCCGTGCAGACGCGGTTGCGCCCGCTTTGCTTGGCGCGGTAAAGCGCGTGGTCGGCGCGACCGATCAGGGTGTGTAGCGTATCGTCCGGGCGCAGGCTGCTCAAGCCGATGCTGACGGTCAGCTTGATGTCGGCGTCGGCATAACTGAACGCCAGTTGCTCGGTTTTCTGGCGGATCTTTTCTGCAACACCGAGTGCCTGTTGATGCTCGCTGCCCTGGAGTAGCACGACGAACTCTTCGCCGCCCCAACGGCAGATGATGTCGGAGACGCGCAGGCAGCTCTCCAGTACGCGGGCAAACTGGCGTAACACTTCGTCGCCACCCAGGTGGCCGTAGGTGTCGTTGAGGGCTTTGAAATGATCCAGGTCGAGTAGCAGCGCCACCAGCGGTTTGGGCTCGCGCTGGGCTTCGAGCAAGGCTTGTGCGGCAAGCAGGTCGAAGGCCCGGCGGTTCGGTAAGCCGGTCAGGCTGTCGAGGGTGGCCAGGGCCTGGATGCGCTCGTGGTGGCGTTTGATCATGGCATTGAGCAGCGAGAGTACGACCAGGGTGATCATCGCGCAGATCGCCAGGTTGATGTACAGCGATTGGAGGATGCTGTCCAACCGGCCGTCTTCATGTTTTTCGACGAACAGGTACCAGTTCAGTTCCGGGATGAAGCGCACGTTGAGGAACTGGTTGTGGCCGTCGGCACTGCGGTATTCGCGGCTACCGCTGACGGGGATGGGCATCTGCTGAGCCAGGTCACCCAGCCCTTTGACGTCGCTCAAGTGCTGCCCGGTGCGCATGCCCTGTGGGCCGCCATCAGAGCCGGTCAGCACGATGCGGCCCTGGCGATCAGCGAAGTAGACACTGCGCATGTAGCGTTTTTGGTAGTCGTCGATGCACTTGATGACCGATTCGAGGCTTAGCCCGACACCGGCGGCACCGATGAAGTTGTTCTGGTAATCAAGGACCTTGTAGTTGATGAAGATGGCCATGTTGTCCTGGTTGGCCATGTCCAGGTCGACGTTGATTTCGTAAGGCGCATCGAGGTTGCGAAGGCGGAAGTACCAGGCATCACGGGCTTCCTGCAGGTCGATCTGCTTGAGTACACCCTGGGCCTGGAAGTAGGTGTGGGTGAGGTCGGAGACGAAGAAGGCGGTATACGCGCGATTGCGAGCCATCACCTCGTTCAGGTAGCGGGTCATGCGCTCAGGCTCGTGTTCCCCGGCCAGCACCCAGTCGCGCAGGAAGGTGTCGTTGGCCATCATCGATGAAATGAGGATGGGGCGTACCAGGTCTTTCTGAATTTCCGAGTAGAGGGTGTCGGCAGTCAGTGGCAGCTCGGTGTTGATGATGTTGTCACGGATTGAGTTGCGCGAGGCGAAGTAGCTGAGCAGAGACGTCGCGAGAAAGCCGCAGCCGAGCAAGAGCAGTAACGCCAGGATCAGCGAGCGTTGTGAAAACAAGGCAGAACGAGACGGCATGGCATTTCCGTTGCTAGTACCAGTGGCTCGTATTCTAGTGGTCTTGAAGAAAAATAACTGGATGATTTTTAAGGTTATAAGCCTTGTATCAAATTATTTCATCTGCGGCACCGAGCGCGCTTTTGCGTGTCTGATGTTGTGCCGGTCGATGACTATCGATCGGCGCCGACCAGCGCCGCTGGATGGCAGCTTAGCGGTCCAGGAGGCCGCCATGTATCGCCGACTTTTGCTGATTGTAGTGTTGGGTTCATTAATGGCTGCGTGCGTACCTTATGGAGACCATGGCTACTACCGCAATGACGTTTACACCGTAGATCGTTACTCCTACCGAGACTACGACCGGCCTTCCTACTCGTATGGGCGAGGCTACTATGTGGTGCCTCAGCAGCGTTATTACGCGCCTGCGCCACGTTACTACCGAGCCGCCCCCGAGGCTTACTACAACAACCGTTACCAGGGCCGTGGTTATGACGCCCGCTACCGTCATGACGAGCATGGCTACCGGGATGCGCCTCGCCGGGACCGTGATGGCTGGCGTGGTAATGACCGAGGTCAGTGGCATGATGGCGGGCGGGACGCTGGTCGTGGTCGGGACCATGGTCGTGGCCAGGATTACGGCCGTGGTCAGGATCATGGCCGTGGCCAG
Source organism: Pseudomonas defluvii (assembly GCF_001695625.1). Taxonomy (GTDB): domain Bacteria; phylum Pseudomonadota; class Gammaproteobacteria; order Pseudomonadales; family Pseudomonadaceae; genus Aquipseudomonas; species Aquipseudomonas defluvii. The sequence continues at coordinate 11,996 of NZ_MBPN01000090.1, read as the reverse complement.
GACCGTGATGGCAGGTCAGATCGCAACTGGAACCGCTGACATCTGCTAGGCCCCCGGAAGGCATCGCCTTGCGCGGACTTACCTGCAACAGCACCTACATGAGTGGCTGTTGCAGGTCTGCCAGCGGATGGCGGCCTTCCCAAGCCTTGTTGAAATGCGCCTCGACCACTGCTGCGGGTACATGGCTGATGTCTGGCCAATGCCAGTGGGGCTTCTGGTCTTTGTCGATCAGGCGTGCGCGCACCCCTTCGGCGAATTCCGGGTGGCGACAGCAGTTCAGGCTGATGGTGTATTCCATCTGGAACACCTGAGCCAATGACAGGTGCCGCGCACGAGCAATCTGTTGCCAGACCAGCAGCGCGGTGAGTGGGCAGCCCTCAAGCATCGTCTGTGCGGCACGGTCGAGCAGGCTATCGGGTTGATGCCTTAGCTGGGCGATCGCGCGCCAGGCGCAGACCGGATCACCGACATCAAGCAGGTTGTCCAGCTGTTGGCGGCGGGGCAACCACTGCGCGGCTGGCAGGGCAGGCAGGGCTTCCTGTTGCAGGGCTTTTAGCAGGCTGTTCAGTTGCAGGGCCGTTTGTTCCTGCCAGTTCAGTTGCAGCAGGCCTTCTATCAGGCTTTCCTGTTGATCCGGGGTCATGAAGCGGTCGGCCAAGCCCAGGTCCAGTGCATCGTGGGCGTTGATCGGTGCGCCGGTCAGGCCCAGAAAAAGGCCCAACTTGCCGGGCAGGCGCGAGAGAAACCAACTGCCGCCGACGTCCGGGTACAAGCCAATACTGATTTCTGGCATGGCCAGGCGGCTGTTTGGGGTGACGATGCGCACGCCGGCCGCTTGCAGCAGCCCCATGCCTCCACCCAGCACATGGCCGTGGCCCCAGCACAATAGCGGTTTGGGGTAGGTGTGCAGGCAGTAGTCCAGGCGATATTCGGCGGCAAAGAAATGAGCGGCCATCGGCGGTACTTCACCGGGCCGATCAAGGCAGGCCTGGGCCAGGCTGCGTACCTCGCCGCCAGCACAGAACGCCTTGTCACCGTTACCACGCAACAGTACGCAGGCAATGCGCGGGTCTTCAGCCCAGGCCTGCAGGTGCGTGTACAGCGCCTGGACCATCGGAAGTGACAACGCATTGAGTGACTGTGGTGCGTTCAGGCTGGCGATACCAATGCCAGCACCGTCAACACCGGTCAATACTTCAAACGCCACGCTCATGGGGAGGTCTCGACAGGTTTATCCCGAAAGTATGGTCGCTGATGGTGATCGTGCCGGTCGTCGGTCGGATCGATTGACAAGCACGAGCGGGTTTCCTAGTGTCCGCCCCATTGTTTTCTGGATGACACCATGACCGACGACGACCGTATCAAACTCGAACCCAGCTGGAAGCAGGCCTTGCGCAGCGAGTTCGACCAGCCCTACATGCAGGAGCTGAAAGACTTTCTGCGCCAGGAGCATGCTGCAGGCAAAGAGATCTACCCGCCAGGGCCGATGATTTTCAATGCGCTGAATTCCACGCCGCTGGATAAAGTCAAAGTGGTGATTCTTGGCCAAGACCCGTACCACGGCCCCGGTCAGGCCCATGGTCTGTGTTTTTCGGTGCAGCCAGGTACGCCTACACCGCCGTCGTTGCTGAACATTTACAAAGAACTGCAGCGCGACCTGAACATCGACATTGCCAACCATGGCTGCCTGCAGCACTGGGCTGAACAAGGCGTGTTGCTGCTCAATACCACCATGACTGTCGAGCGAGGCAATGCGGCGTCCCATGCCAACAAGGGCTGGCAGCACTTCACCGACCGGATTATTGAAGTGGTGAGTGAGCAGCAGCCAAACCTGGTTTTCCTGCTGTGGGGCGCGCATGCGCAAAGCAAGCGCAAATTGATTGATGCCACCAAGCACCTGGTCCTGACGTCGGTGCATCCATCGCCGTTGTCGGCTTACCGTGGTTTTCTCGGGTGTGGCCATTTCAGCCAGACCAATCGCTTCCTCGAGCAGCGTGGCCTGGCGCCTATCGATTGGCGCCTGCCGCCTGCGTAAATGAAGCACCTCCTGTGGGCTGCGCAAACCGTTTGGTTCGTCGGCTTGCGCAAGTGGCAGGTTATTCGCTGTGCCGGGTCCAGTGGTGAAACAAGGGCTCGGCCAGAAACAATACAAACAGCAGGCGCATGACCTGCAACGCCGTCACCAGTGGCACTGACAGTTGCAGGGTTTCGGCGGTCAGGCTCATTTCCGCGATGCCGCCCGGCATCATGCCCAGGGTCAGTGAGCGCAGATCGAGGTGGGTAGCGAGGCTCAAGGCCCAGGCGGCGAGCCCCGCGATCAGCATGCTCAACGAGGTGGCAATCAGTGTCCGCCCAAGAAAGGACGGCGCGCGGCGGAAGAACGCCCGGTTGAAGTGACAGCCCAGGCCGCTGCCAATCAGCCATTGGCCGATCTGGCTGGCGCCGTCTGGCAAGCCGATCTGCAGGTTCCAGCCAATGCTGACACTGGCGGCGACCAGCAATGGGCCGAACAACCAGGGGTTGGGCTGGCGCAGCCGTTGCCATGCCCAGGCCGTTAGCCCGCCCAACGGGAGCACCACGACCAGCCAGCGCCAATCGACGTTGCCGGCATGCAGCAGCGGTACACCGTCGCCGAGCAGGAACTTGAAGGCGGCAGGTACGCACAGCACGACCACCAGCACCCGCAGGCTTTGCGCCGCTGCGACGTGGCTGAGGAACGCGCCATTACGCGCCCCCAGGTTGACCATCTCCCCTGAGCCACCCGGCATGCTTGAGAAGAATGCCGTGGCTCTATCTTCACCGGTTCGACGCAACAGCCAGACCCCGACCACGCTGGACAAGCTGGTAAGCAATGCACCGAAGAAGATCAGGCCAAAGTGGCTCGCCACCTGCTCGACCACCGCTGGGGTGAAGTGCAGGCCGATGCCGACACCGATTATCCATTGTCCGCCTTTACGGCCGCCGGGTATTTCCTTCAGTTGCCAGGGTGTCAGGCAGCGCACCAGGATGACGGCGAGCAGCGAGCCGACCATCCAGGGCAATGGCCAGCCGACCTGGCTGGCGAGAAAGCCGCCTGCCAGGCCGACCAGTGCGGTTGCCCACCAGCCTTGTGGTGCTGAATCAGGCATCGGCCAGGGCACGTCGCTGCACGCTGCGTTTACGCCAGATACGCAGCAGTGGCAGTACCAGCATGAACGCAGTCAATACCCATACCGACAGGCTGATCGGGCTGGCCCAGAGGATGTCCAGCGCACCGTTGGAAATCGACAGGGCCCGGCGCAGGTTCTGTTCCATCAAACCACCAAGGATGAAACCGAGCAGGATTGGCGACAGCGGGAAGTCGAGCTTGCGCAGGATGTAGCCGAAGATGCCGATGCCGATCATCAGGAACAGGTCGAAGGTGGTGGCGTGGACGGCATAGACACCAATGGCGGTAATGATCGCGATCACCGGCACCAGCGCCCAGTTCGGCACGGCGAGAATACGGGTGAACAGGCGAATCATCGGGATGTTCAGAATCACCAACATGATGTTGGCGACGAACAGCGACGCAATCAGGCCCCAGACGATATCGGGTTGTTGTTCGAACAGCAGTGGCCCCGGGGTGATGTTGTACAGGGTCAGGGCGCCGATCATCACGGCGGTAGTGCCCGAGCCCGGCACGCCGAGGGTCAGCATCGGTACCAGAGCGCCGCAGCAGGATGCGCCAATCGCCGTTTCTGGCGCAGCCAGGCCGCGTTTGTCACCTTTGCCGAACGTGCCGCTGGCGCCCGCGATACGTTTTTCGGTCATGTAGGCCACGGCGCTGGCCAGCGTTGCGCCAGCACCCGGCAGCACGCCCATGATGAAACCGAGCAAGCCGCAGCGAATGTTCACCACGAACACTGATGCCGCTTCCTTGAGGTTGAACAGCATGCGTCCGGTGGCTTTTACGGCTTCGTGGCCGTGGTGGGTTTTTTCCAGCAGCAGGAGAATCTCGCTGATGGAGAACAGGCCCAATACCAGGACGACGAACTGGATACCGTCGGCCATGTGCACGCTGTCGCCGGTGAAGCGGTACACACCACTGTTGGCGTCAATCCCGACACTGGACAGGAACAGGCCGATCAAGGCGGCGATAAAGGTTTTCAGCGGCCTGTCCCCGGCCATGCCACCGAGGCAGACGATGGCAAAGACCATGAGCACGAAGTACTCGGCAGGGCCGAAGGCTATTGCCCATTTGGCCAGTAACGGCGCGAACAGCACCATGCCGCAGGTGGCGATCAGGGCGCCGATGAACGAGCTCCAGGCCGACAGCGACAAGGCCACGCCGGCCAGGCCCTGACGTGCCATCGGGTAACCGTCGAGGGTGGTCATGACCGTGGAGGCTTCGCCCGGGATGTTGAGCAGGATCGAACTGATCCGCCCACCGTACTCGCAGCCCAGGTACACCGCTGCCAGCAGGATCAGCGCCGACTCTGGCGGCAGGCCCAGGGCAAAGGCAATGGGGATCAACAGGGCTACGCCGTTGATCGGGCCCAGGCCCGGCAGCAAGCCGACCACGGTGCCGATCAGGGTACCGGCCAGGGCGGTGACCAGGTTGTAGGGGCTCAGGGCAACGCCGAAGCCTTGGCCCAGATAGCTGAGGGTATCCATGTCAATTCTCCAGAATGTCGAGCAGGCCAAGGGGCAGCGGCACATCCATCACCCGGTCGAACAACAGGTACAGGGCAATGCTCATCACGCCGATGATGGCGGCGCTGGGCAGCCAGCGACCGCCGTACAGGCGTGCCATCGGTACTCCGATCAGGATGCTGCTGAGGATGAAGCCCAGCGGTTCAAAGGTGGCTGCGAAGACCAGTAACAGCAGTACACAGACGCCGATCTTGTTCAGCGTGGCGCGGTCCAGCGCCGGTTCATCGTCGCTGTGCACGATGGGGGTGGGGCGAAACAGCAGGTACAGCAATGCTGCGCTCATCAGGCCAAGCATCAGCAGAGGATAGGCGCGGGGGCCGACCGGTTCGTAGGAAAAGGCGGCCTGGTAGGGCCAGGCCATGACGGCCAGGACGGCGCATGCCGCCAACAAAACGAAGGCGAAGAGTCGTTGCAGGATCATGGTGAATCCTCTTTGGGGCAGGGGATCGCCGGCAAGGCTGACGCCTACGGGGCGGTGTAGGTGCCTTGCCAGCGATAGGCTTTCTGGATAAGCGGGTTATTGAACCAGGCCGAATTCCTTGGCCAGGGCCTTGTAGTCCGCCACCTGTTTCTTCACGTAGGTGTCCAGTTCATTGCCCGTCAGGGCGAAGGGGAAGAGTTCGCGCTGATCACGCAATGTGGCGAAGTCTTCAGAGGCCAGCAGTTTGTCGAAGGCATCTTTCCACCAGGCATATTCTTCGTCTGTGACCTTCGGCCCGAGGTAGAAGCCGCGCACTACTGGCCAGACAATGTCGTACCCCTGTTCCCTGGCGGTGGGGATGTCTTTCATTTCCGGCTCATCCAGGCGTTTCTCGGCAAACACCGCCAGCAGGCGCATGTTGCCGCTCTGGATGTGCGGCATGGAGTCGGAAATGTCGGTACTGCCCACTTGAATGTGCCCACCCAGCAGTGCCGTGGCGATTTCACCGCCGCCTTCCAGCGCCACATAACGCAGGTCCCGCGGGTTGATCCCGGCAGCCTTGGCGATCAGTGCGGTCTGCATCCAGTCCTGGCTGCCGACGGTACCGCCCGAGCCAATAACCACTTTGCTCGGGTCTTTCTTCAGTGCCGCGACCAGATCGTCGAGAGTCTTGTAGGGGGAGTCGCTCTTCACTGCAATGGCGCCATAGCTGGTGCCGACTGCCGCCAGCCAGCGTACGGCGTTTTCATCGAAGCGACCGAACTTGCCTTGGGCCAGGTTCAGCAGCGAGCCGCTGGACCAGGCAACCAGGGTGCCCGCATCGGCGGGGCGCTGGGCAACCACGGCGTTGTACGCCACGGCGCCGACACCGCCGGGCATGTAGGTCACGCGCATCGGTTTGGTGAGGATTTTTTCGTTGACCAGTGCGCTCTGTACCAGCTTGCAGGTCAGGTCGAAACCTCCACCGGGCGAAGCCGGGGCGATGCATTCGGGGCGTTTCGGTTCGCCAGCCAGGACATGGCCGGCCAGTAGCAGGCAGCTAGTGGCAAGGGCAATACGGCGCAGGGAAAAGGTCATGGTCATTCTCCTCGGATATTATTGTTATTGGGCTTACCACAGCGCCACGTTGTAGCTCACCAGCAGCCGCACTTCGTCGGCGTCACGGGCGAACGACGAGCGGTAGGTCGCGTTGCGCAGGCGTACGGCGACGTTCTTGAACGTGCCGCTCTGGACGACGTACTTGAACTCGCTGTTGCGTTCCCACTCCTTGCCCTCGCCGCCGTTGGCCAGGCTGACATTGTCGCCGTTTATGTAGCGGCTCATGAAGGTCAGGCCAGGTATCCCCAGCTTGGCGAAGTCGTAGTCGTAGCGCACCTGCCATGAGCGCTCATCGGCACCGGCGAAGTCGTTGATCTGGACGAAGTTCACCAGGTACGGGTCGGAGCCGTCGACATACGGGAAGGCGCTGTCACCGGACATATGCTGGTAGGCGGCGCTGAGCTTGTGCCCGTTCAGGGCGTAGCTGAGCAGGCCATTGAGCGCGGTGTTGTCGATCTTGCCGCCACGGGCCTGGCCCTGGTCATCGCTGAAGGCCATGCGCAGGTCAGCGCCGAAGGTGCCAGGGCCCATCGGCTGGCTGGCGAGCATGCCGACGAAGTGCTGGCGGTACACATCGTCGAGCTGGGCGTAGTGGTAGCTGCCGGTGATCCGGTCGGTGAACCGGTAGTCCAGGCCGGCCATGTCGAAGTGGTTGCCGGCGACGGTGCCGAGAAAGCGACCGTTCTTGTTGTTGAGGGCGATGTCTTCCTTGTTGGTGTCGTCGCGGTCCTTGGCCTTTTCCAGGCGACCGCCCGTAAAGGTCAGGTTCTTGATTTCCTTGGAGGTCAGCAGGCCGCCCTCGAAGGTTTGCGGGAGGATGCGCCCGTCATTGGGCTGCAGGGTCGGCAGTTCGGGGATCAGCGTACCGAGCTTCAGTTCGGTGGCGGAGATCTTCACCTTGCCGGTCAGGCCCAGCTTGGAGTACTCATCGGCGGCATAGCCATTGTCGTGGGTCGGCAGCAGGCCGGTGCCGGTACGGTCGGGGCTTGAGTCGAGCTTGATGCCCAGCATGCCCAGGGCATCGATGCCGAAGCCAACGGTCCCTTCGGTGTAACCGGACTCCAGGTTGAGCATGAAACCCTGGGCCCATTCGTCGCGTTTGGATTGCTGGGCGCTGGTGCCGTCGCGAAAGTCACGGTTGAAGTACATGTTGCGGGTTTCAAAGCTGGCACTGCTGTCTTCGATGAAAGCGGCCTGGCTCAGCGGTGCAACGCCAGCAAGGGCGAGTGCGCTGGCAATAGCGGTAGGGCGGGTACGCAAATGACGGGTAGGCGCGAACGCCTGCAGCTGCATCGACAGCATGGTGGATCACTCCGTTATTGTTCTTATTAGCGCGAGCCTTGAGGTTCGCTTATCGGCTTCCAGAGAGGGCCGTGAAGGGATGCTATGAGGTGAAGCTTTCACTAACCTTTCAATGCACTTTCATTGCGACGATGGCTTCACAGTGGTTGTCTCGGCTGTACACTCCGCGCCATTGACCGCGACGTAACCGGGGAAAAAACGATGCGTGTTCTGCTCGTCGAAGACCATCTGCAACTGGCCGAAAGCGTGGCTCAGGCACTCAAGGGCATCGGCTTGACCGTCGATATGCTGCACGATGGCGTGTCCGCCGACCTGGCCCTGGCCAGTGAGGAATATGCGGTGGCCGTGCTTGATGTCGGCTTGCCGCGCATGGATGGCTTTGAAGTACTGGCGCGCCTGCGCGCACGCGGCAAGAACGTGCCGGTGCTGATGCTGACTGCGCGAAGTGACGTCAAGGATCGGGTGCACGGCCTGAATCTGGGCGCCGACGATTACCTGGCCAAGCCGTTTGAACTGAGTGAGCTTGAAGCGCGGGTGAAGGCGTTGTTGCGCCGTACGGTGTTGGGAGGGGAGCGCCAGCAGCGCTGCGGGCCACTGGTCTATGACCTTGATACCCGGCGCTTCACTTTGGGTGATGAGTTGCTGACACTGACCTCCCGCGAGCAGGCAGTGCTTGAAGCGTTGATCGCTCGTCCTGGGCGGGTGATGAGCAAGGAGCAGCTGGCGGCGCAGGTGTTCGGTCTGGATGAGGAAGCCAGCGCTGATGCCATCGAAATCTACGTGCATCGCCTGCGCAAGAAACTCGATGGTCAGCCAGTGGCGATCGTTACCTTCCGGGGGCTCGGCTACCTGCTTGAGCACCGCGATGCGTGACTCAGGAAGCCTTCGCGGGCGGCTGCTGTGGAACCTGGCGCTGCTGCTGGTGGTGTTGATGGTGGCCAGCGGCCTGAGCGCCTATTGGAACGGACGAGAGGCTGCCGACACCGCTTACGACCGCACGCTGCTGGCCTCGGCGCGAACCATTGCGGCCGGGCTGTCCCAGCGCGACGGTACCTTGAGCGCCGATGTGCCTTATGTAGCGTTGGACACCTTTGCTTATGACAGCGCCGGACGTATTTACTACCAGGTCAACGATATTAATCAGCGTTTGATCTCCGGCTACGAAAACCTGCCGCCACCACCACCGGGTACGCCGCGCACTGACGACTACCCGGCGCTGGCGCGTTTCTACGATGCCCAGTACCTGGGGCAGGACGTACGCGTGGTCAGCCTGCTCAAGGCGGTGAGCGAGCCGAACATGAACGGCATGGCCGAAATTCGTGTTGCCGAAACCGAAGAGGCGCGGGTACGCATGGCCCGCAGCCTGATGGCCGACACCTTGCTGCGGCTAGGGATGCTGGCGATTGGTGCGTTGTTCCTGGTGTGGTTTGCGGTGAGTGCCGCGCTGCGCCCGCTGGAGCGTTTGCGCCGAGCGGTGGAGGAGCGTCAGCCGGACGACTTGCGACCGCTGCCGCAGGTGCAGGTGCAACGAGAGCTCGGGCCGATGGTGCGCGCCTTGAACCACTTCACTGAGCGCCTGCGCGGGCAGTTTGAGCGTCAGGCGCAGTTCATTGCCGAGGCGGCCCATGAACTGCGCACACCGCTGGCAGCGTTGAAAGCGAGGGTCGAGTTGGGGTTGCGCGCGCAGGAGTCGCAGGTGTGGCGTGACACTCTTGAGGCAACCGCCCAAAGTACTGACAAACTGACCCATCTGGCCAATCAGTTGCTGTCGCTGGCGCGGGTGGAGAACGGTGCCCGGGCAATTGCCGAAGGCGGGGCGCAGTTACTCGACCTCAGTCAGTTGGCGCGTGAGTTGGGGATGGCCATGGCGCCATTGGCTCATGCCCGTGGTGTGGCGCTGGCGCTCGAGGCGCCGGAACCGGTGCAGTTGCGTGGCGAACCAACCTTGCTCAGTGAGTTGCTGAGCAACCTGTTGGACAACGCCTTGGCCCATACCCCGCCCGGTGGCAACGTGATCCTGCGGGTCATGGCGCCGGGTGTTCTTGAGGTGGAGGATGATGGGCCGGGAATCCCGGCGGCCGAGCGCGAGCGGGTCTTCGAGCGGTTCTACCGGCGTGGCGCACAGGGTACCGGCCTGGGGCTGGCCATCGTGGGTGAAATTTGCCGTGCACACCTTGCCCAGATCAGCCTGCACGATGGTGAAGGTGGTGGCTTGAGGGTGCGCGTCAGCTTCACCCCGGGCTAGCGGAACATGTGCCGAGCGCTGAGCAGGTCGCTGCTCAGCAGGGGGGTGTTGGCCGGTAACTTCAGGTGCGCGTAGGCCGGCAGCGAGGCGAGGGGACGCTCGCGTCCGCTGGTATCGCTGATGGCGCGAGCAATCTGAACGATATCGACGTAATCGATCTGCTGGGTTCGGCGGTCGAGGTCCTGGGTCAGGCTTGGCAGTTTTGCCAGTTGCTCAGGGAACTCCCAGACACTGAGGATCTTGTCGCCCAGCGAGGGATGAATCTGCTCGATGATGTGGTTCAGGCATACCGGATCGGACAGCAGTTCGTTGTGTTCTTCGGCGTAGGTTAGGATGGGCAGCACGCCGATTTGGTGAACCAGGCCGGCGAGGGCGCCCTGATCAGGCTTGAGGTTGGTGAAACGTAGGCAGATTTCATAGCTGATACCTGCAATCTCCAGGCTTTTTGCCCAGATTTCGCGCATTTTCTGCTCGACGGCTTCTGAGCGCGCATGGAAGATCTGCTCGATCACCAGGCCGATAGCAAGGTTACAGCTGTAGTTGATGCCCAGGCGCGTGATGGCTGCTTGCAAGTCGGTGACTTCGCAGGCTGCGCGCAGTAGTGGGCTGTTGACCACCTTGATCAGGCGCGCCGAAAGGGCTGCGTCGCGGCGGATCACTTTGCTCAGGGTGCTGACGCTGATCTCGCTGTCTTCGGCCGCTTCGCGAATACTCAGGGCCACCTCCGGCAGGGTCGGCAGCACCAGGTCGTCGTTGTCGATGGCGGTCAGCAATTGTGCTTCGACCATCTTTGCCAGCGTGTTCATTGTGATTCTCTACCGCATTCAATGAGGGCCCTGACGTACTGTGCGGCAGGGCGGGGCTGGCTCAACGCTGGATTTCGCGGTCGCGATCCAGCTCATAAGGTAACGACAGCAATTGCAGGCTCGGGCCTTCCAGGCTACCCAGGTGCAGGTTGCCGTCTTCTGCTGCGTCGGCCTGGAGCACAGCCAGCAGTTCGCAGCCGTGTTCGCTGCGGGCCGCCAGCACCACCTCGCCAACGGACGAGGCGTGTACCGGAGAAAACAGTGCGCTGCCCGGCTCTGGAAGTGGGCCGTCGATCAGGGCCAGACGGTACAGTCGGCGCTTGAGCTTGCCCAGGTACTGCATGCGCGCGACGATTTCCTGGCCGGTGTAGCAGCCCTTCTTGAAGCTGACACCGCCTACCGCTTGCAGGTTGATCATCTGCGGGATGAACAGCTCGCGGGTCTGCGCCATGACCTGGCCAATACCGGCGCGCACCTGGCCAAGCAGCCAGTCGTTCAGCTCGCCTGCTGCCAGGTGGGCAGCCAGGTGGCTGCGTACCTGGTCGGCATTCGCCGCCGGGCACCAGAGTTCAATGCGGCCTTCCGAGACGGCAATTGCCATCAGTCCATCATGAGCTACAAATTCGTCGGGCTTGGCTGGCGCCGTGATGCCAAGCCCTTGCAGCGCCTGTTCAGCATGGCTCAGGCCGAAGCGAACCCAGGCGGCGCTTTCGTCGGTGAGCTTGGCCTTGGAGAACACGGCGTACTTCTTGAGGTCCGCCAATTGTGGCTCGATCAGCTCGCTGGCCATGGCCAACACATAGCCGTCAGCCTGCGGCAGGATGCGGAAGCTCGACTGCATGCGGCCCTTCTGCATGCAGCGGGCACCCAGGCTGGAGGTGTGTTCATTGAGGTAATTGATGTTGCAGGTCAGTTGACCTTGCAGGAACTTGCCGGCGTCCGAGCCGCGGACGGCGAGGACGCCCTCATGAGACAAGGTGCAGAAAAAAGCGGAATCGGCCATGGGTCATCGCAGGGTGATAAGACTGGGGCTCATCATAGAGCGCCGTCGGAAAAATAGGTAGGTGAACTAGACCAATGCCTTGTGCCTGGCCTTGCCTACCCTTGTATACTGGCCGCCTATTTGAGGAGGGCTCCATGGTCGAACAATCTGAACTCAACCGGCTCTTTTGGCACAGCCGCCGTGGCATGCTCGAGCTGGATGTGCTGCTGGTACCTTTTACCCAGGAAGTCTATGCGACCCTGAGCGAAGCGGACCGCGAGTGCTACCGCAACCTGCTGGCTTGCGAAGATCAGGACATGTTCGGTTGGTTCATGGAACGTACCGAGTCCGAAGACCCTGAGCTGCAGCGCATGGTTCGCATGATCCTGGACCGTGTCCAGCCCAAGTGACCGCTTCGAATGTCGCTGGCAAGCCTCTCGGGGGTTGCTGGCGGCCTACCTGTTCGGC
>NZ_MBPN01000089.1 GCF_001695625.1 Pseudomonas defluvii | reverse complement strand
CCGTGGGAAACCGAGCACCCGGCCCTGGCCCAGTGGCTGCGCCAACGCACACTGAGCGACGCCGAGGCCGCCCACAACCACCCGGAAACACTCGACGCACCGGCGCCTTATCCACAGCTGGCGGCACAGGCCGCGCAACTGGCGGCGGTCGGCGAACTGCCCGTAATCGCCATCACCCCGGCCCCGCCGCGGCTGAACGTCGACGTGCCGGGGCGCAAATGGCAGCAGATCGAAGCCTTCGCCAGCCACCTGGGCTTTACCCACACCCCGCGTCACTGGCTCGACTGGTGCGCGGGCAAAGGCCACCTGGGCCGCCGCCTGCTGCACAACGACCAGCACCTGACCTGCCTGGAATACGACCCGGCCCTGGTACAGGCCGGCCAAACGCTTAGCCAACACCACGGCCTGAACGCCGAACACCGCCTGCAGGATGTGCTGGCCGACGACACCGACCAGCAACTCAGCCCACAGCACACCCCCGTGGCCCTGCACGCCTGCGGCGACCTGCACGTACGCTTGATACAACTGGCAAGCGCCCGTGGCTGCAACCAACTGGCCATTGCCCCGTGCTGCTACAACCGCACCCAAGGCCCGCTCTACCAACCCCTGTCGAGTGCAGCCCAGGCCTCGGCGCTGCAACTGAGCCTCGACGACCTCGGCCTGCCGCTGAGCGAAACCGTCACCGCTGGCGCCCGGGTACGCCGCCAACGCGACCTGTCCATGGCCCGCCGCCTCGGCTTCGACCTGCTGCAACGCCAACAGCGCGGCATCGACGCCTACCTGCCCACTCCGTCACTGCCCAGCAGTTGGCTAGACAAGCCCTTCGCCGACTACTGCCGCGACCTCGCCGCCCTCAAAAACCTGCCCCTGCACGGCAACCCCGACTGGGATGCCCTGGAAGCCGCAGGCCAGGCAAGGCTGGCCGAAGTGCGCAACCTGGAACTGCTGCGCAACCTGTTCCGCCGCCCACTGGAACTGTGGCTGGTGCTCGACCGCGCCCTTTACCTGCAAGCCCAGGGCTACCGCGTGCAGCTCGGACAGTTCTGCGACTACGCCCTCACCCCGCGCAACCTGATGCTACTGGCCGAACGCAACCAGCGGCAGTGAACAGCCTGTGGATAACTCTGTTGATGGTTTTTCCACAAACCCCTCAAAAGCCTTGGATCCAAGGAAAAACAGCGCCTGGTCATTTTTTAGTCACACATTTTAAGCGAGAAAAAACAGCCATTTGCGCAAACACAAACGACTGTTTTAAAGGACAGGAGCGCGACAGTAACGTGACATAGCGATTGTGAATAAGGCTTTCAGCCCCGCCAGATCACACGCCAAAACCGCCAAAAACCGCCGCCGTTGCAGGGCAAAACCGGGCGGCAGAGAATGAAAGGAAAAAACCTACGCAATAAGTGCTACAGAAGTGGTTTACATAACCAAACCGATGGCTATAATAGCGCCCCTAAGCCGGTATAGCTCAGATGGTAGAGCAACTGACTTGTAATCAGTAGGTCCCGGGTTCGATTCCTGGTGCCGGCACCATACGCAGTACCAAAGAAGGCTCACCGCAAGGTGGGCCTTTTTTGTTTCTGGCAGTTGTCCGTGCGAAATCCTTTCAGGCAGCCATGCTCTGAAGCCTTGCCTGCAATGCACAGTGATTCGATCAAATGCACTGCCCTGCACAGATCCCTGGACTGCCCACCAAGGGTTGGATTTGTGTCCAATTTCTCGGGGGCAGTCCACCCTGTAGGAGCGGGCTTGCCCGCGATAGCAATCTCAACACACCACACAACTCAGACCCCGCCACAGTAAAAAGGCTACCCAAACAGCAGCCTGTTCAGTGAGCTGTCATACCGTGGCGGTTATCCACATAAGCGATTGGCATCCTGCAGGTCGCTCGGTCACGCCAAGAATGGTAGCGACCTCTTCTCTTATATGAACGGTGCGACAACTCCCCTCGTGACAAACACCAAAGTCACCCACACCAGCACTGCAGATGATGGTGCCGCAGACCAAGGAATGGACTGCACCTGACTGACAGTCAGGCATGCCCCGGTCATCGCATTGCTGCGTTCACCCGGCTCAGGATCTTCAGGCACTGGTCTCGTCAGCCAATGCACCCTCATCCCGCCCACCGGCAACGGTGCTCAGGAGGCCAGATCATGAGATGCCCATGCTCCCGGAATGCGATTCCCGGTCGTAAGGAGCCGCCAGTCCGGCGGAGTGGACATTACCCACAGGTCGCAGGGGCCTTGATCCCTGATAACACTCAGCATTCTTGGCGGGATGACGTGGGGCGAGGATCGGAGAGCGAACGATGAGGAGACCGACATGGCATTGGTGGGCAGACGCGATGGCCGCAATTTCGGCTACGGCAGGCAACTGAGCTATGCAGGGCCGCAGGCGTTGAAAGACATATTCGGCAGCGGCCACTACGGCACGGTGAAGGCGCACTGTGATCGGTGGCTGGCATTAGTGAAGTGGTGCCGCTCCGAACAGGGGCCCGGTATCAATGATGTGCGGCAGATTGATCGGAAGTGTTGGCCGACTATGCGGCGTATCTGCGCGACGAGGTTAGGCGCGGTGACCTTGCTGTCAGCACCGCACACAACCGCCTATCCAGCGTAAACAGGACCATGGCGGCGCCTCGCGGTGATCAGCACGTGAAGTTACCCAGTCCGAGCAAGGCGCTGGGTGTGCAGCGCACCGGGATTCGCCAATCAGTGCCGCAGGGCCAAGAACGCGATCAGGTTAAAGAGATCGTCAATGCGCTCTGCATAAATCATCAGCAACGGGCCGCCGCAATCGTTCTGTTGGCGCGATCCACCGGCATGCGCTTGCGTGAGGCTATCTTGGCCGACCTGCCACGGCTAAACCGTGAGGCTAACCACCTAGGCAGGATTAACATTCAGGATGGAACCAAAGGCGGCCGCGCCGGCGCCTCCGCACCGAGGTGGATCGTAGTGGACGACCATGTTCGTAGTGCACTTGAGTTTGCGCGACAGGTGTCGCCTGCGGGAAGCCGCAACCTGATTGCGCCGCACGAAAGCTATCTAAGTCTGCTGCAAGAAATCATCCGCCCTGCGCGGGACATCCTGCATGCACACAACCTCAAAGGCTTCCATGAGCTACGAGCGGCGTATGCATGTGAGCGCTATGAGCAAATTACTCTAGACCGCGCGCCTATCAACGGCGGCCAATGTTGCCAGGTAGATAGAAACCTTGATCGTGAGGCCCGGAGACAGATCAGCTATGAGCTGGGACACAGTCGGATTGACGTAGTTGCTGCGTACATTGGAGGTCGGTCATGAGTAAGTCATTCGATATGGAGTTGTTCTTGACTGGCGTGCTGACCGGGTCGCATGCGACGCGACAACGCCACTTGCGGCAGGCGAATGTCATCCAAGCTGAAATTGCAAAACGCTGGCTGCAAAAAACGCCTTGGGGTTGGCAGAGAAAACATGTGGCTTGGTTCCTAGAGCACCGCATGAACCACAGCAGTGAGACGACACGGTACTACTACCTGCTAACGGTTCGGCTGCTCGCTCGTCGTCTAGACAAATCATGGATTTTCTATCTCTGAGCCGAAACTGACTTTATCAATAACCACTATCAGCAATCGACCAGAAACAACCCATAATAAATGGCTCGCTGATGGCCAAATCATAAACAACCACAACCGATCAGACTGACCATGGACATTCAAGCTCTCGACTTCTTAACTTCGCGCAGTCCATACGAAAATAGAAGATACTCTCTTCACATATAAATAAACTTTAAGTACATGAAGACCACTTTGTGGACAATCACAGCACAAGACAAAATCTGTGACCATTGAATATCGTATTAGTGAGATGGCGATTAACGCCAACTCTAGGAGGCCGCTTAAAAATGTGGTAGCATGCGAAACTTTTTGGATGCTTTTATTCGAGATTTAGAAAAGCAATGCTATGAATAAATTTAATCCTCACAATCACGCACTAGAAAATTTTTTCGATTCAATAATCGACACTATTGATCGAGAAGCGCTAGCTGAACTGGTCAACCTTGACTCTGCTGACTCCGTACTGAGAACATTCCTGTCCATCGATGAAATGAGGGAGTTTGGGAGTTTTTTCACTGGCCAAGAGCTTTCCACCTGCGCCGTGGCCGCCTTTAATGCACCCATTTCATTAGATTCAGTAGTTCTCGACCCAACATGTGGCACTGGAAACCTGTTGATTGAATTCTCTCGAAGGCTAGAGGTTAAAGAGTATCTATCTGAAACTCTACGCCAATGGGGAGGAGTCCTCGTAGGATTCGACATTCACGAATCCTTTATTCGAGCTACAAAGCTACGCCTTGTCCTCGAAGCATTAAATCGTGGAGTCATTAAAGACTGCACGATTGATGAGGCACAATCTTTACTATCAAAAATCATAGTAAAAGATGCTATGTCCGTCACTGCTCAGGATTTGTGCAACACGACGCACTTGCTAATGAATCCTCCGTTTTCGAGCTGGGACTCCCCTCGAGAGAATTATTGGAGGATAGGCAAAGTCAATGCGGCAGGCGTTGTTTTCGATCACTATCTACGGTGCGTTCCGACTAACTGCGCAATAAGCGCAATACTCCCTGACGTTCTACGATCAGGGAGTCGCTATCAAAACTGGCGTGATTTTGTCGAAGCAAATATTGACGGCCACGCTGAGATAGCTGGTCGCTTCAACGAGAAAACTGATATTGATGTTTTTCTAATACACGGCTTTGCTACCCCACCCCAGAACCAAACTATTATCTGGTTCCCAGAACAGTGTAAAAGCTCCACTATCTCTGAGCATTACGATGTTTGCATCGGCCCACTAGTAGCATATCGCGATCCTCTTGAAGGCCCATCTTCGCCCTACGCGCACTCCAAAAATACGCCCCTTTGGAGTTCAATAACCAATCTTTCAGAGACACGAAACTTTAAAGGAAGATTGATTGAACCACCATTCGTAGTAATTCGACGCACTTCTAGCCCCTCGGATAAATTCCGGGCATCTGCAGCAATAATAAATGAATCATTTCCCGTGGCAGTCGAAAACCATCTTATTGTCGTAAAGCCCAGATCCAATAGCTTAGAAGACTGCCGCAGGTTAGTAGAGGTTTTAAAATCTAAGCGCACAAATGATTTTATCAACAATAGAATCCGTTGCCGCCATCTGACGGTGGGAGTAGTCAAGGACATACCATTATGGTGACTCAATATGATTAAAAGGACCCTCGTCGATGAAAAGCCGTTTGAGTTTTCTGCTAGGGTAACTCTTCAGCTTGGTCGCGAAAGCATCTCCAGTTCGACTGTGGCATTGTCAGAGCTTATAAAAAACTCTTACGATGCGGATGCCGATCATGTGACCTTAGATTTTCACTTAAGAGAAAATTCTGTTTCAACCCTTATAATAGATGACAATGGTAGCGGGATGGATCCCGAAACGTTACTAGGGCATTGGTTAAAAATCGGTACTGACAATAAGTCAGTAGTAGAACGCTCTGCCGGGAAATGCAGGGTATTAACTGGCGCGAAGGGCCTGGGCCGCCTCGGCATTGATCGCCTTTGCAAAAAGTTAGTACTCTATAGCAAAACCAAAGAAATGACCAAAGCTATACAGCTAAACATTGACTGGAAACGCTTTGAGAAGACCAACAAATCTTTATCTGAAATAAAACATCCAATTTATGAAGTAGACCTGCCTATCACAGATAAATACGGTAGTGTTTTTTCTAATCCTGATAGCAGTGGAACACGGATGGTTCTCATTGGCCTCAAGGATGAATGGGACCAAAATTTCTTAGATATTCTAGAAAATGAATTGAGACTATTGACCTCTCCATTTCAAGCTGAAAATGAGTTTTCTATCAGGCTTAAAATAAGGAAGGGTGAGAGTCAAGTCGATAAGTCATTGAACTCAGAGAAATTTCTTAGCGCGGCCCGATGGAAAGTCAAAGCCACTGTTGATTCAAATGGTAACGTAGAAGCGTGCTATACAAATAACCAGCAGAAACTCGATATCTTGCAGGAACCAATTGCATGGAGCTCCTGGTTAAAAAATAGCGGCTCCGCTCCTCTTTTCGGTCCAGTAAAATTCGAATTTTACTATTTAGCCCAAGATACTGAAAACCTTAGCAAGCTCAATCTGAAGGTTAGAAACTTCAGGGAATTTATGCGCCTTAACCAAGGCGTTCGACTTTATAGAGATCATTTTCGAGTCCGTCCTTATGGCGAGCCTTCAGGCAAGGGCGACTGGCTTGACATTGGCTTGAGAAAAGTTTCCAGCCCAGGGGGTCTTTCCCAACTAGGTTGGAAAATCGGCCCAAATCAGATAGTAGGCTCAGTATTAATTTCTCGAGAAACTAATGCCATTCTCAACGACCAAGCAAACCGAGAAGGCATAGTAGAAAATAGCGCTTTCTTTCAGTTACGTACATTCTTACTGAAGGTCATTGAGACCTTTGAGACGCTTGTACAAAAAGATGCAAGTAGCGATGGAAAGCTAGACCTATCTACTGAGCTTGCAAGAATCTTAAGCAAATCAAACGAAGACGTAGAAAATGCAATAGAGGACCTGAAAAAGACCGTTTCCTCTATAAGTCGCAAGAAAAAAAACAAGAAAAAATCACTATCCCCATCTCAACTCGTAGCTCAACGACTAAGCCACCTTGAAGCACTTAGACACAAGCAAAGTCAGGCGGAACAAGAATATTTAGATGCATTGCGCGCAGAGAAGAAGGAACTAGAAGAACAAAAAAACACACTTTCAAACTTGGCGTCGATTGGCATTCTAACAATCAGCTTCGGGCATGAGGTCCGACAGCACTCTGGATTTGCTCTAAATGGGTCTACTCGAGCATTGGCATATTTAGAAAAACTAGACAATTCTGATGGTCTATTAGACGACCCTATAGATTGTATCCAAATTGCTAAGGACGGGGCCAAGTATGTAGACAATTTCTCAAGATTTGCCATTGAGAATATTAAGCCTGACAAGCGCACGCGGAAAAAGGTACATATCCCGGGCGTATTTAAATATGTATTTGAAATATTTTCTGTCACCCTTGATAAAATGGGAGTTTCGTCTGAGATAAACATCCACACGGACGGAGCTGCCTATGAAGTTTATGCGTTTGAAATAGACTGGGAAAGCATAGTCATAAACTTTATGACCAACTCAATCTGGGCTATTGAAGCACAAAAGCAACGCCAAAAATCAACTATCCGTGTTGACCTATATGAAACTGATGGTGAAATCACGGTCATTTACTCAGACTCAGGAATTGGCTTAGAAGCCGGTACTGAGGAGTCAATATTTATACCGATGAATAGCGGTAAGCGAGATGGTCGTGGGAATGTTATCGGAACCGGCATGGGCCTCTCTATAGTCAAGACTCATGTCGAAGATCATATGCTTGGATCTATTAGTGCGAAAGCGCATAGTGACTTAGGTGGGGCTGAGTTCACTATCAAAGTCCCTGTTAGAGGAAAAAACAAATGACAAACAAGGAAATAGTTCTTTTCATTGACGATGAAAAAATGTCAAGAACCCTGTATCGAGGCACTTTGCAAGATATTTATGGCGACGAATATGACGTGTTCGCTATAGAGCCATCCCCCACCATCTCTGACATGTTAGCTACAATTGAAAAATTCGAGAGAGTAGTTTCAATTGTTATAGATGAAAAATTACATGTCGAAGTGGGTGCCGATTACAAGGGCTCCCAGCTTGTCACAGCTATACGCTTGCTAGACGCAAAACTTCCTTTATATATTCTAACCAGTGAAATGGGGCTGATTGAACCTCCATTTGGCTCGGTTGAATATATAATTGACAAAAGTAGGATTGAGCAGCCTGCTTACAAGGAAGAATGCTCCATCCTAATGCGTCGCCATATTAACTCATTCAATGAAATAAAGTCTGCTAGAAATATCCGTTTTGATGAACTACTTAAAAAATCCATAGAAGATAGTCTTTCGCCCGAAGAGGTAGAAGAATACAACGCTCTAGATTTTCTGCGGGTACGCCAAGTACTTACCACAGAGGCGATAGTCCCTTCTGAGGAACTGAGTAAACAAGAACAACTGCTTGCAGAAATTGAAAAGCAATTGAAACAACTGGATGGCGAATAACGTTATGTTTTTCCCTAAACTTTCCCGCCGCAAAATCGAAGATTACTACAGCAATCGCAAAAATTTTTATGCCGATTACAGATCAAACTATGAAAAGATTTCTGAGGACTGCCAACAGCGATGTGTTTACTGTGACATATCAGTAACCGAGCATGGCGGCGACGAAATGCACCTAGATCACTTCCGCCCTCAAGAACACTTTGAAAAATTATCTACGCACCCATACAACCTACACCTGTCATGCCCTAAATGCAATGGACTAAAGACTTCTGATTGGCCTTGCTCCAAAGAAGATGGCGCTCTGACCTTTATAGGAAAAATTGGCTACATTGATCGATTTGAGCGCCATATTGATGAGTTCTTAAAGGTTGAAGACACAGGCTACATTACCGCATTAGCTGGTCCGGTGGAGTACATGATAAAAAAAATGCACTTAAACCGAAGCAGCAGGGTTAACATCAGAAGAAAGCGACTCATAGAGCATAGGAAAACACGCACATTAGAGGGTATTCTACGCCTCACCCAATCTCTGACCACAGCAGAGGTCGAAGGGCGGCTAACTAAAGAGCAGGCATTAGAGAGACGCAAACAGATAGATGCGCTCCTGCTTAGCTATTCACAGCTTTGAAAAGCGACACCTAAAGCTATCAAACTCTATACTACAGCGAATAGGTAGATATTTTGAAAAGGATATTTTTAGGGGTAGCTGGATTTCCCTCCCCTAAAAATAACTATTTAATACAGACATTTAAAGAAAAATTCGACTCCTGGTGCCGCACCATACGCAGTACGAAAGAAAGCTCACCACAAGGTGGGCCTTTTTTGTTTCTGGCGGCTGTTCGTGCGAAATCCTTTCATACAGCCATCCGCCAAAGCCCCCTGAAACCGCCTACCTTCACCCTACCCGCCACAAAACCGGTGAAGCCTTGCCTGCGATAGCAATCTCAACACACCGCACGACTACCAGTCTGTACATTAATTCCTGTGTCGCGTTCGGCTCCCGAAGGGATGTTGATCGAGGCTGATGCGGTGGCTTCGTACTAGCTAAAGCAAGAGCGATGCTCACTGGCGGCGCATCGAGCAGTATTCCAGGAATACCTTGGTAAGCGCTGTGACGATTTCTGGGTCTGCATCTGGTGCCGAGAACAACCGAAATTCGGCATTGGGTAACGGTGGCAATCCGTACTCAGCGCTCAGGACTGAGATTCCCGCAACCAGCTGGCTTAGCGGCATCGGGGCTATGGCTATTCCGGACAACACAGCCGAGCGCAGGGCATTCGTGCTGGTGCATAGCATCGACGTGCGTTGAGCGATGCCCGCTTGTGCAAGATGCAGCAAAGCCGCCTCTCGATAAGCACAAGGTTCTGGAAACAGTGCCAGCGGGAGCGGCTCGCTGATTGGGGTGAGTGGCTGCGCAGCGGTCGCCCAAATGAGCGGTTCGCTCCACAACAGGATCCCTGAGCTATCGGTCTCACACAAAGACCCGACCACTAAATCCAACTCTCCTTGCTTCATCAAGCCGACCAGTGTGCCGGGGATGTTGATCTGAAACTCAATCTCCATACCTGGGTAACCTAGTGCAAGGTTCTGCAGTTCACGCAGCAGCCTGGTCTCCACAAGGTCTTCCGCAAGCCCCACCCTGATACGCCCCTGGAAAGGGGCTCGCGTCATTTCAGCCCATGCCTCTCGATTGAGAGCAAGGATGATCCTGGCGTGGCGCATCAGACGGTCGCCCTCCAGTGTCAGTTCCTGCGACCGGGTTGTCCTCTTGAGCAGAGGTTTGCCGACCTGCTCTTCCAAGCGGCGCAGATGCCCACTGACAGCAGGTTGGGTGAGATGGAGTTTTTCTGCAGCGCGACCAAAACCTTGCTCTTCAACTACGGCAACAAAAGTCTTTAGAAGAAGCGGATCAAACATATCTCAATCCATGATGAATAGCGTTTAATTTCTCAATTTATATTTCTTTTAAAGATATGTTGCAATGCCTCGTACACCCACCACGACACGAGACCGCAATGGCCAAGCTCCTTCATATCGAATGCTCCCCCCGCAAAGATCGCTCAGCGTCCATAGAAGTCGCCCAGAGTTTCATTTCGCGACTCTTGGGCTCTCATCCCGATCTGGAAGTGACAACGCTAGACCTGTGGCAGATATCACTGCCGGAGTTTTCTGATGAGGTGATGGATGCCAAGTACTCTGGATTGAATGGATTGGAGTTGACTGCGACTCAGGTGGTTGCCTGGAATGAACTGAAGGCATTGGCAAATCACCTGCACGAAGCCGACGTGCTCGTGCTGTCTGTGCCGCTGTGGAACTTCAGCATTCCCTACAAGCTAAAGCACTTCATTGACGTGGTATCGCAGAAAGACGTGCTGTTTAGTTTCAATCCGAAAACTGGGCTTGAAGGCATGTTGCGAGATAAAAAAGCAGTTGTCGTCTATGCCCGAGGTCTGGATTTCTCTGCTGCGTCGCTGACACCCGCTCAACATTTCGACTTTCAAAAGCCTTATGTGGAAGCGTGGTTACGGCTTATTGGCATCACCGACGTAGAGTCAATCATCGTCGAAAAAACGGTTCTAGGATCGGAGGTGGACAGTACCTCTCGCCATGAAGCCAAGATGCGCGCAAATGCTTTGGCGGACGCCCTAAGCGTTTCGGACATAAACTTTCAGCCTGCGAACTCTGTTGCATGAAGATGAAGAACATCTTCCCGATCCTCCATGAAGAACCATAAAAAAGGCCAGCACTGGGCTGACCTTTTTAAACATTGCTATTGGGCTTAATAGCATTATTGGCCCCTCAGCTCCTCTAGAAGTGAGTGGCCGGCCCAAGTGATTCTGATATTGCCTTCAGAAACCAGATAGCCGCTGTCAAGCAGCAAAAGCTTTGCAGACTCTAGCTCTCCTTCACTGCATCCTCGCGTACACATTTCGCTGAGCTGCATCGAACTCATTCCCCCGACAAAGGTGTCCTCCTCAACCATAGTCAGCACTTTCAAAACGGCTTCTTTATTCCTTTTCATTTTCAATCCTTTGATATGTGTTTGATGGAGGCCAGAGCGTAACCAATTGAACGAGCCCCATGAAAGAGAGGACACCGTTCCCCCCCAGGGAGGGCTTGAAGTAGCCGCGTGTTTCGGGTCGAGTTCAACGCCCGCCGAATGTTGAGGGTGGCCAATTGATTCAGAACAACCGGAACGGCCTTGTGCAGGCTTCGGCTTCTGAAGTACGCCTATCAGATGTCGACGCTTGATACGGGCAACTCAAGCGCCGACAACGCCATCGGTTACCGGCGGTTCAAGGCTTGGGTTTCAATGCCATCGAGCACCGCATCGACCAGCCCTTTGGCCATTTCTGCGGAGTGCAGGGTGGACCATAGCAGGCCTTTTTTGGGGATGTCGTCGATGTGTTCACAGGCCTGTTGGGCCGTGTCGTAGATGCCCTGGAGCAGCAGGGAGACGTGGACCAGCGCGTCTTCGGCATCGATGCCGGAGCGTACGGTGAACAAGGGTGCATGGCCGGCGTCGCAGCAACCAAATGCGGTGGTCGCGGTTTTGCCAAGAAGGGATTGCGGGGGATCGGGAACGATTTTTGTCATGGTGAACTTCTCTTTTTCTTTTAGTTGAGCCGTCACCGCTTGCGACCAAACAAGTTGGGTGGCAGCTGTACGCAGGTTGGTCGACCAGGAAAAAAGACAAACCCGGCAGGCACGAATGCCTCCCACGCACAGCCGCCATAGAACTACGTTACGGACGAGGAGCTCGTCAGTATTCGTATATGGGACCTGATTTGAATTTTTTTCCGACAGGCGACCAAGCCTGATCACTGATGTTCAGCGACCCACGAAGCCTAACGCCCAAGGTGCAATGAGGCAAGGCGAAGATCGAAGGGTGGCCGCCATGCGCAGGTTGGTCGACCGGGACAGTAGGCACCCGGCAGGGCCAATGCCCTCATGCGCACAGCCGCCATAGCCCGGCAATACTCGCGCAAAACCACCCGCGCTCAGTAGCGCCCAGCTGTTTCATTTTGTGGGCGAGATTCAGACCCAGTCGTCCCAGGCCACGGCATGGGTGGCGAGGTAGTGTTTGACCGCCGTGCCCACGGTCGGGAAGAAAGCGTCTTCACCCAATTGCGCGAACAGGCCGAATCGTTTGAGTTTGTCTTTGACCGGGTCTTTCATTTCGGCGATGCGCAGTTCGATGCCCGCCTCATGCAGGGTGCCCATCAGTTCGGCCAACATGTCGGCCGAGGTGACGTCGACGCTGGTGACTGGTTCTGCCGCCACCACCAGCCAGCGCACGGGCGCTGGCGAGGCGGCCACGGCATCCAGTACGCGGTCCTGGAATTGTTCGGCGTTGGCAAAGAACAACGGGGCGTCCCAGCGGAACAGCACCAGGCCAGGCACCTGCCGCGCCTCGGGGTAACGCTTGATGTCGTGATAGCCCTGTATGCCCTTGGCACGGCCCAGCACGGCGGAGTAAGGGCGCCAGCCGTCCCAGAGGAATTCGATCACGGCAATCACGATGGCCAGCCCAATGCCCTGAATGGCACCGAACATCACCACCCCGACCGTACAGGCGATAGACAGCCAGCATTCCCAGCGCTGGATACGGTAGATGCGCCGCAGGTCGGTGACTTCGATCAGGCCGATGGCCGAGGCAATCACCACCGCGGCCAAGGCGCTGGTGGGCAGGTTTTTCAGCAGGTCGGGGGCGACCATCAGCAAGCCGGCTACGGTGAGCGCGCCGACGACGCCGGTCAGTTGGGTTTTCGCCCCGGCGGCTTCGGCCACGGGTGTGCGCGATGAGCTGCTGCTGATCGGGAAGCCCTGGAAGAACCCGGCGGCCAGGTTGGCGATGCCCAGCCCGACCATTTCCTGGTTCGGGTCGACGTAGCTGCGGGTTCGTGCGGCATACACCCGCGATAATACGCTGGTGTCGGCGAACGAAACCATTGCCACCGCGCAGCCACCGATCAGTACCGGGACGATGTCGTCGCGGGTAATCCACGGGATGGCGAAGGCCGGCAGGCCTTGCGGGAGGGAGCCGAGCACCTCGACGCCAGCGCCTTCGGCCAGGCCCAGCAGGCTGACTGCGACGGTTGCGCCAACCACGGCGATAAGGATGCTCGGCACACGGCCGTTGCCCTTGAACAGCAGGATAACCGCCAGCGTCGCGGCACCGACGGCAAAGCTGGCCCAGTGGATGCTGCCCTCGAACACCCCCATGATCACCGCCCACTGGTTACTCAGCGGGCCGTCGGATTCAATCGAGAAGCCGAACAACTTGGGCTGTTGGCTGATCAATACGGTCAGCGCAATGCCGTTCATGTAGCCGTAGCGAATGGGTTTGGAGAGCAGTTCGGTGATGAAGCCCAAGCGGGCCACCCCGGCCAGGATGCACACCGCGCCGGAGACGACGGCCATCATGCCGGCGAGGGCAACGGCACGCATCGGGTCACCGCCGTACAGGGGCAGCACCACCGCCAGTATCACCGCCACCAGGGAGGAATCGGGGCCGAGCACAAGGATGCGGCTGGGGCCAAACAGGGCGTAGGCCAGCAGCGGCACGATGGTGGCGTAGAGGCCATAAATCCCGGGGATGCCCGAGGCGACCGCGTAGGCGATGCCCACCGGCACCAGCATGGCGGTCAGCACCAGCCCGGCCATGATGTCATGGCGCAGCCAGGCCAGCTGATACTCGCGCAGCGTACGCAGCCCCGGCATCCAGCGCGCCCAACCGGCCTGGTCGGTCAGCTTGACGCGACGGTGAATTCGACCGGGCTCAGGGCGAGGGGACGACGATTCGGAATTGCTCATTAAGACCCCAGCAGCTAAAGACCTGCAATTCCGTGGTTAACGGCTCAGAGAAGTTTAGTTAGCGTGCACGCTGGTGTCTTGATAGCAGCAAAGTCGGGAGTACGCCATGGGTATTGCGCGGCAGTGCCTCCTATACCCGGAAGTGGTCCATCAGGGTTTGTTGCTGGTTGGCCAGGCGGTTCAGTGCCTGGCTCACCTGGGCCGACTCATCGGCCTGCCCGGACAGTGACTCGGTCACGTCACGGATGGTTGCGACGTTGCGGTTGATCTCTTCAGCAACCGAGCTTTGCTCTTCGGCCGCGCTGGCGATCTGCAGGTTCATGTCGCTGATGACGGTGACGGCATCGCCAATACGCCGCAGGGCGGTAACGGCCTGTTCGACCTGGGCAACGCTGCCCTGGGCCTGTTGATGGCTGCTGTGCATTGAGGCAACGACATCTCGGGTGCCGGTTTGCAGGCCTTCGATCACCTGGCGGATCTCTTCCACTGACTCCTGAGTGCGCCTGGCCAGGTTGCGTACTTCGTCAGCGACCACGGCAAAGCCACGGCCGGCCTCACCGGCCCGGGCAGCTTCGATGGCGGCGTTGAGCGCCAGCAGGTTGGTTTGTTCGGCGATGCCGCGAATCACTTCGAGCACCGAGCCGATCTGTTCGCTGCTGCTGGACAGGCCTTCCACCTGGCTCATGGCGAGGGTCATGTCGCGGGCCAGGTCGTCGATGGCACGGGTGGTCTGGTTGATCACGCCGAGGCCTTCGCGGGTGGCTTGGTCTGCGCCGCGTGCAGCTTCTGCGGCCTGGGCGGCGCTGCGGGCAACATCATGGGCCGTGGCGCTCATTTCGTGGGACGCGGTGGCCACCTGGTCGACTTCACGGTACTGCTGTTGCATACCGGCGCTGGTCTGGCTGGCGATGGCGGCGGACTGGTCGGCGGTGCCACGTGCGTCCTGCACCGAGCTTTTCACATCGGCGATGATCGGCCGCAGTTTATCGAGGAAGCGGTTGAACCAACCGGCCAGTTCGCCCAACTCGTCGTGTTTGTCGTAGGCGAGGCGCCGGGTCAGGTCGCCCTCGCCGCTGGCGATGTCGCGCAGCATGGCGGCGACACCCAGGATAGGCCGGGTGACGCCGCGTGCGGTCAGCCACACCAGTAACAGCCCGGCCACGGCAGCCAGCAGGCCGAACAGCAGCTCCAGCCAGGTACCTTCGGCGCTGCGGCGGTCGAGGTCCTGCTGCAGGGCTCGCGCCGGGGCCAGCAGGGCGTCCATAGGTACATCAAGCAGGACAGACCAGGGCTGCGCGTCCGGTATGGGTTGCAGTGGCGCCAGCACCTGCAAGCGACCGGCCTGTTGCTGCGCGTGGGCCTGGCCCTGGCGTTGCAGGGCCAGCAGCTCGCTGCCGTGTTCCGGGTAGGCCTGGCTCAGCGTCTGGCCCAGCCGGGTTACATCCGGGCTATGCCCGGCGAGCAATCCGCCGGCGCTGACGATGCTGACCGCACCTTTGCCCTGGTACAGCCGCTGGCTGCTGGCTTCAACCAGTTGCTGCAAGTTGGCCAGGCTGATGTCCATGCCCAGCACCGCCAGCAGTTTGCCGTTGTCGATCACCGGGAAGGTCAGCGAGGTGATAAGCGTCTTCTGCCCCGAGGCGTCGTCGAAATAAGGGTTGAGCAGGCAGGGTTCAAGGGTCTGTTTCGGGCAGTTGAACCAGGTGTTGAACGGGGTGCCATCGAGCATGGTGGTGCTGTCGGCGATCAGCGCTTCGCTGACCGTCAAGGTGCTCAACTCGCCGTTACGCTGCGCCCAGTAGCTGGAGAAGCGCCCCTGCTCGTTGCTGCCCCTGGCGCCCTGCCCGCTGAAACGGGCATCGTTGCCATCCAGCGCATTGGGCTCGAACACCAGGTACAGGCTGAGCAGTTGCGGATTGGCCTGCAAGGCCTCTTTCACCTGCTGGTGCAGCGACTCGCGCAGGGCTTCAGGGGCAAGCTGGGCCTTCTGCAGTTGGCGTTG
This sequence comes from Pseudomonas defluvii, assembly GCF_001695625.1. GTDB lineage: Bacteria > Pseudomonadota > Gammaproteobacteria > Pseudomonadales > Pseudomonadaceae > Aquipseudomonas > Aquipseudomonas defluvii. Next base: position 6,064 of record NZ_MBPN01000089.1, on the reverse strand, counting down.
TTGCTGCAGTACCTGGCGGCTGAGGTTTACGCCGTCCTGATAGGCCGCGAGGAAAAAGCGCTGCAGGGTCAGCGCCTGTACCCGGCCCTCGCCTTCCATGCGCTCGCGGGCCGAGGTTTCGAGCATCTGTGCGCTGCTGGCCTTGACCAGCTCGGTGCTCGCACTCATGCGGTAGAGCGAGATGCCAATCAGCACCGCAACGATGGTCAACAGGCACAGCCCGGTGAGCAGGGTAATTTTCCACTGGATGGACAGACGGTTCAGCAGCATCGCACGTGATCCTTACGCCGGGGGCGACTGGCACGCCTGCGCAGGCGTATTTGTTAGAGCCTTTACACATTGCGTGCCACCTGCCAAAGCGCGCTGAAAACAGCCTGATGGCCAGCATTTACGGGGGGTAATGGCCGGCCAAGGCGAAGGTATGCACACGCCCCACTGTTACAGCCTGAGACAGCGACTGTCGCATCGGCAAGATGCCGAGACACTGCGCAGGGGGCTGAGCGTTGATGAAAAACACCTTGTTTTCCATGGCCTTACAACGCCTGGCGAACATTGGCATGGCGGTTGCGCACGGGCCTGCACAACAAAAACCATAGGAGCAGCCCCCCGATGATCACGCGAACGTCCACTCCCCTGCGAACGCGCCTTGCCCTGGCACTGGCCGCCAGCGGCGTATTTGCCAGCCTGCCAGCGCCAGCCTACGAGCTGTACAACCAGGGCGGCAGCGTACTGAACGCCGACCTGGAGGCGGTGTTCGGCATCATGCACAGCGAGGAAAGCTATGCCACCGCTGGCAACCGCAGCGCTGGCAGTTCGGCCTGGCGCGAGGGCTACATCAAGTACGGCCTGAGCGGCAGCCAGACGCTGGCCGACGCTGGCAGCCTGTACGGCAAGTTCAACCTGGTGAGCTCGGGTACCTGGGGTGACGGTGATGCGGCAGGCTTCACCCTCGGCAGCGAACGCCGCACAGCCGTGGAAGACGCCTACCTGGGCTGGCGTTCCGGGGCGCTGCTGCCACTGTTTGGTGAGGACGGCGTGGACATTTCCGCCGGCCGCCAACTGGTCAAACTCGGCGACGGCTTCCTGCTCAACGGCGACTCGGTGAACGTCGGCGATGCCGACCTCGGTGCCGACTTCGACCGGGGCGGCGCCTACTACCTGGCCGGGCGCAAGGCCTTCGACCAGACCGCGGTTGTGCATGTGGGCGGCACGCAAGGCTGGCGCAGTGATCTGGTGTGGCTGAAGTCAGACAACCGTGCCCAGGCCGAAACCGAACTGGCGGCGGCCACCCTGGAGCATGTGGGCGCAGCCGGCACGCTGGGGCTGACCTGGATTCACGGGCTGGACGTCAACGAGCGCTTCGCCACCGCCGCCCAGCTTGAACGCAAGGACATGGACACCGTCAGCGTGCGCGGCAGCGGCGGGCTGGGGGTTGAAAACCTCAACCTGGCGTTCGAGTACGCCACCCAAGACCGTGACAGCGGGCGCGAGAACGCCTGGTACCTGGAGGGCGCCTGGACCTTCGCCGATGTGCCGTGGAAACCTACGGCCACCTACCGCTACAGCCGCTTCTCCGAGGCCTTCGACCCGCTGTTCTACGGTTTCAGCCGTGGCTACGGCACCTGGTATCAAGGTGAAGTGGCGGCCAACTATGCCGGGCCGTTCAACAGTAATACCGCCGTGCATCATGTCGGCCTGAAAGCGACGCCACGGGACGACCTGACGCTGGGCGCGCTGTTCTTCGACTTCGACACCCTCGACCGCGATCTTGGCAACCTCAGCGGCCAGGAACTGGACCTGTACCTGGAGTGGACGGTCAACGAGCACCTGATCATCAGCCCGCTGGTGGGCCTGTACAAACCTGAGCGCAGTGCCAGCGAAGGCGGGTTGCAGTTGGGCAACGACGACACCAACACCTACCTGCAACTGACCGTGGCGACGTTTTTCTAGCGCCCGGTGCGTGGCCGTGGCCTGGTTCACCCGGGCCACTGGCTGACGTACCATGGGTGCTTGTTCAAACTCACACGGATGTGCAATGAAACGCTTCCTATGCCTTGGCGCAATGCTCGCCGGGCTGCTTGCCTTCGCCCTGCAACACACCGCCAGCGCGGCGGGGTTTGACTGCAACAAGGCTGTCACCCTGCAGGAACAGGCCATCTGCAATACGCCGTCGCTGTCCGCCAAGGACGAGCAGTTGAATGCCCTGTTCCGCCCGCTGAAAAAACATCAGGTTTTCCGCCAACTGGGGGCCACCTGGCTGTATGAGGTGCGCAACGCGTGCCAGACGATCGGTTGCCTGGAGGCCGCCTACGACCAACAGATCAAGCGGCTGACCCCGCAGCAGCCGCCCAGGGTCGATGTTCACGCGCTGTCGCCACTGCCCGAGGGGCAGGTGTATACGCAAGTAGACGATGAGCCGTGGCAGCGCTACGTGCTGGCCGAGCTGCCGCAGGCGCCCGCGCACGTCTTCAAGCACATTGTCGACGCCGCCGTGGTCGACGGTGTGCTGCATGTCATTCTCTATGTCAGCAACAGCAACGACCGCGACAACCTGTACCTCAGCGAGCGCTTCAACCACCAGACCTACGGCACCCTTTACGAATACACCGATACCCGCCCGGGCTGGCACCCGATCGCCACCCACATTGCCTTCCAAGGCTGGGAAAAAACCGGTTTCTACGATCAGGGCAAGCGCTACGCCGGGGTGGTCGACGGGGTGTTCTATTATCGCCAGCAAGAAGACAAAGGCCTGCAACAGGCCATGGCGTATACCTTGGGGTCGGGTGCGGCACCGCAGCCGACCGCGCAGACGTTCCAGGTGCCGTCCAGTACCGCACAGTTCGCCAAGGCCCGTATCCTGGGCGATATCAACGGCAACAACAGCAACCTGACCCTGTCGTATGACGAGCGGGTTGACCGCCACAAGACCGAGCGCGTGATGGCCAACGACGCCACCGACTGGAGCCTGGTGAACCCGACCTGGAGCGAGCGCCGGGCCGTGTTGTACTTCGACAACAGTGGTGCCATGGCCTGTGTCTGGCGGGTGGACCTGGTCAACAAAGTGTTGTCCAAGATCGTCCCTGAGCATGAAGCGGTTTCGGCGCGGCCCGTGGAGCTGCTTGGCCAGGAAGCACTTGTCTACCTTGAGGAAAACCGTTTGGGTTTCGCCATCGCCCCGGTTCAGTAAGGGGGTAAACCGGCTTGCCTGCGCCAAGGCCCATGACGGCTGGCCGCTTGCAAGCCCCTGCCCCTTAAAAGTGTTTTACCGAAATCGCAGGTTTTCTCCCGAAGCGCTTTCCCTATCCTAGGCAAGACGTACTCATCAGCGGAAGATCCATGAAACCGTCGCTCTACAGCCGTTATGCCTGCCTGGCAGGCTGTCTGCTTTTCACTGTCGCAAGCCTGCCTTTTCTCTCTGCCCACGCGGGCCTCTGGCCCCTGACACTGATCACCGCCCTGCTCAGCCTGGTTGGCCTCAATGACCTGCGCCAGAGCCATCACGCGGTGCGACGCAACTACCCGATCCTGGGCAATATCCGTTACCTGATCGAAACCATCCGCCCGGAAATTCGCCAGTACCTGCTTGAAGGCGACGACGACAAGCTGCCGTTCTCCCGGGCCCAGCGCTCGCTGGTGTACGCACGGGCCAAGAACGAGAGCGCCGAGAAAGCCTTCGGTACGCTGAACGATGTGTACAAGCCGGGCTTCGAGTTCATCAGCCATTCGATGCTGCCAGTGGAAACCCCCGACCCGGCATCATTCCGCGTGGCCATCGGCGGGCCGCAGTGCCGCCAGCCGTACTCGGCCTCGATCTTCAACATTTCCGCGATGAGCTTTGGTGCACTCAGCGCCAACGCCATCGGCGCGCTGAACAAGGGCGCCAAACTCGGCCGCTTTGCCCATGACACTGGCGAGGGCAGCATCAGCCCCTATCACCGTGAGCACGGTGGTGACCTGATCTGGGAAATTGGCAGCGGCTACTTTGGTTGCCGCACCGCCGACGGCCATTTCGACCCTGAGCGCTTCGCCGAACAGGCCTGCTCGGCTCAGGTGAAGATGATCGAGGTCAAGCTCAGCCAGGGCGCGAAGCCTGGCCACGGCGGGATTCTGCCAGGGCACAAGGTCAGCGCTGAAATCGCCGAAACACGCGGCGTGAACGTGGGTGAAGACTGCGTCTCCCCTGCTGCTCACACCGCGTTCCGCAGCCCGGTGGAGTTACTGCAGTTCATTGGCCAACTGCGCGAACTGTCCGGTGGCAAACCGGTCGGCTTCAAGTTTTGCCTGGGCCATCCCTGGGAGTTCATGGGGATCGCCAAGGCCATGTTGGCCACCGGCATTCTCCCGGACTTCATTGTCGTCGACGGCAAGGAAGGCGGTACCGGTGCAGCACCAAGGGAGTTCAGCGACAACATCGGCGTGCCGATGCGTGAAGGCCTGATGTTCGTACACAACACTCTGGTGGGCCTGAACCTGCGCGACAAGATTCGCATCGGTGCCGCCGGCAAGATTGTCAGTGCCTTCGACATTGCCAGTGTGCTAGCCATCGGTGCCGACTGGGTCAACTCGGCACGCGGTTTCATGTTCGCCATCGGCTGCATCCAGTCGCAAAGCTGCCACACCAACAAGTGCCCGACCGGGGTTGCCACCCAAGACCCGCTACGCCAGCGAGCGCTGGTGGTGCCGGAGAAAGCCGAACGGGTGTACAGCTTCCACCGCAACACGCTGCACGCGCTGGCCGAAATGCTCGCTGCCGCAGGCCTGGAGCACCCTGAAGAGCTCAAGCCCAAGCACCTGGCGCGACGCATCAGCCCTAGCGAAGTACGCCTGTTTTCGCAGTTGCACGTGTTCCTCAAGCCTGGCGAATTGCTCAGTGGCTCGATTGAAAGCGATTTTTATGCGCGGATGTGGCGGATGGCCCGCAGTGACAGCTTCGCCGCAGACACCGGCGAGGTGGTGGAGATCCGGGCGGCCCGGAACCGCAGAGAAACAACCCCGGCCTAGGCCGGGGTTGTGGGAGACGCCAATCAGAAGACGTTGATCGGGTACTCGACGAATACGCGGACTTCGTTGCCGTCGTCGTTGTATTTGCTCTGCTGAACACTGGTAGAGGTACGCAGGAACGAGCTGCGCAGCTTGACCGACAGGTCCTTGGCAGGGCCTTCCTGAACCACGTACTTCAACTGGTTGAAGAGTTCGCGCTCTTTACCTTCACCGTAACCGTGGGTGTTGATGTTGTCACCACGCACATAGGCCACTTTGTAGGTCAGGCCCGGTACGCCGAAGGCACCGAAGTCCAGACCGTAGCCCAACTGCCAGGAACGCTCGTCTTCGGCGTTGAAGTCGGACCAGTACGAGTTGGCCAGGTAGATGGTAGAGCCACCGTCACCCACCCAATCTGCACTCTGGTAACCGCCGTAGTTGTAGCCGGTGTCACCGGTGCTGCGCTGGTGTGCCAGGGTAATAGAGTGCGGACCAAAGGCATAGGTTGCCGCCAGGCTCCAGATGGTGTTGTCGCGGCCAGTCAAATCGGCGTCTTTGACAAAGTCACGGTCCATCTTCGACTTGTAGCCGTTGAAGTCCAGGGTCAGGGAGCGCTCGGCGGCGATCGGCATCACGTAGTTGATACCCAGGTACTGCTTCTTCATGACGTCTTCGACATCAGAGCCGTACAGGGAAGCCGACAGGTTGTCGGTGAACTTGTAGCTACCACCAAAGACGTTGATCGACTTCAGGCCACCACTGTCACGACCTTCAGCGCTCTTGCGCGCTTCCTGAGTGAAGCGACCCGCGTTCAGCTCCAGGCCTTCGATTTCCTTGGAGGTGACCAGGGTACCGGTGTAGCTTTCTGGCAGCAGACGCGAATCGTCATATTGCAGCACAGGCAGTGTCGGCATCTGGTCGCCGTACTTCAGTACGGTGTTGGAGACGCGGAACTTGACCGCAGCACCACCACGGGCAAGGTTGTGCGGGGAATTGGTTTGGGCGCCTATAGTGGATCCACCTTTTGAGACAGTGACTACGGGGTAGTTTAAGCTGTCGTCCTCGAAAGGATGACAGCAAATGG